>NZCC01000084.1 GCA_002688175.1 Chromatiales bacterium | reverse complement strand
TATTTTGTGTCCGTATACCCTTCCAAAACCTTAAAGCCGCTTTAGCGGCGTTTTGGAAGGGTATACGGACACAAAATACCGCCCAGGGAAATCCTGTAAATCATTACAAACGGCTACCTGAAATAACCCCAGTGGTGGCAGACACCTTTTTCATCTGCCAGGTTCCGTTCCTGAGGTAATCTCACTGCTATATAAGTAAACTGTCCCCGGAACCCCGCTATGTCTATTCATCACCTGCCACCTCAACTGATTAATCAGATCGCTGCCGGCGAGGTTGTTGAGCGGCCGGCTTCGGTGGCCAAAGAGTTACTCGAGAATAGTCTCGATGCCGGGGCCAGTCGGATTGAGCTTGATATCGAGCAGGGCGGGATGAAGTTGTGTCGGGTTCGTGACAATGGCGGCGGGATCAGGCGGGATGATTTATCCCTGGCGCTCGCCCGGCATGCCACCAGCAAGATTGCCAGCCTCGAGGATCTGGAGAAGATTGCTTCACTGGGTTTTCGCGGTGAAGCCTTGCCGAGTATTGCCTCGGTATCGCGGTTGCGGCTCGTGTCGTGTCAGCGTGATGCTGATTCGGCCTGGTCGGTTGAAACTGACAGCGGTGAACCACAGGCAGCGAAGCCGGCTGCACATCCGGCCGGTACCTCGGTTGAAGTCCGTGACCTGTTTTACAACACACCGGCCCGGCGGCGATTTCTCAAGACCGAGAGAACCGAGTTCAGTCATATCCAGAAAGTGGCCGAGCAAATTGCATTGAGCCGGTTTTCTGCGGCACTGCGGTTGACGCATAACGGCAAGGTTGTGCTCGATGTTCCGGTTGCAACGACCATCGCGGAGAAAGAGCAACGACTTGCGCGTATCTGTGGTCAGGCGTTCGTCGATCATGTGGTAGCTGTTGAACGGGAAGTGGCTGGGCTCCGGCTCTACGGATGGATCGCTCGCCCAAGCTTTTCCCGTGCACAGTCTGATCTGCAGCATTTCTTTCTGAACGGTCGGTCAGTGCGGGATCGGGTTATTAGCCACGCGGTACGCGTCGGTTACCGTGATGTTTTGTTTCATGGCCGTCACCCGGCTTTTGTGTTGTATCTTGATATGGATCCGGTACTGGTCGATGTAAATGCGCATCCGACCAAACAGGAAGTCCGTTTTCGCGACAGCCGATCCATCCATGATTTTATTCGCCGTACGATTGAAGCGGCCCTGGCTGAAACAGTGGCCGGTGAGGCCACGCCGACGACATTTTTATCGCCGGATTCGCCGGCGGTGCATTCAGATGCACGGATTTCGAGTCATACGCTGCGTAACCAGACGGGTTTACCACTCGGTGCGGGGCGTGCGGAGCTCGATGCCTATGCCGATCTGGTCACCCCAGGTCAGGTATCAGCAGTGCCAGCCGCTGAGGACCTGGCACGCGAATCTGCGGAAGTGCCACCGCTGGGATATGCGCTGGCACATCTTCATGGTGCCTTCGTCCTGGCTCAGAATAGTGATGGTCTGGTTATCGTCGATGCACACGCGGCGCATGAGCGAGTGACCTACGAAAAACTTAAAGCCGCGGTACATAGCGCTGACTTGCAAATCCAACCCTTGCTGGTCCCGCAGGCGGTGGCTGTCGCAGAAAATGAGGCTGATCTTGCTGAACAGCATTCTGCGGTTCTCGAACAGGTTGGTCTTACTGTCGATCGAACCGGGCCTGCACAATTGACGCTGCGTTCGATACCGACGTTATTAACCGGTGCTGACCCGGAGCAGCTGCTGCGCGACATACTCAGTGACTTTCGTGAGCATGGTGCCAGTGCCCGTGTGCAGGATCTGATCGATGCGGTACTCGCCGAGATGGCCTGTCATGGTTCGGTGCGGGCAAATCGACAGTTGTCCGCCGCTGAGATGAACGCCCTGCTGCGTGACATGGAAGCCACCGAGCGCAGTGACCAGTGTAACCATGGCCGCCCGACCTGGACCGTGCTGACGAAACAAGAGCTGGATCGTCTGTTTTCCCGCGGTCGGTAAAAACATCACTCATGTCCACCGGTAAAAAACCCGTGGTTGTTTGTCTGCTTGGCCCGACTGCCGCGGGTAAGACAGATGTCGCCCTGCACCTGGTCGAGCATTTTCCGTTCGATATTGTCAGCGTCGATTCGGCGATGGTCTACAGATACATGAATATCGGCACGGCTAAACCTTCTGCCGATATTCTGGCCAGGGCGCCACATCGACTGGTTGATATCCTGGATCCATGGGAGACATATTCTGCGGGACGTTTTCGTGAAGATGCTTTAAATGAAATCGAGCGTATCCAGGCTGCCGGCCGCTTTCCGTTATTGGTGGGCGGAACATTTCTTTATTTTCGAGCCCTCGAACACGGGCTCGCTGCACTACCGGCTGCCGATGCTGCAGTACGGGCACAAATAGATGCGCGCGCCGAGCGGGAGGGTTGGGCGGCACTGCACGCGGAACTGGCAAGCCGGGATCCACTGACCGCGGTGCGCATCAAATCGACTGATCGTCAGCGCATTCAGCGCGCGTTGGAGGTTATCGAGCTGACCGGTGAGCGGTTATCGGATTTACACGCGCGCAGCGAAGCAGTACCGGCTGATTTTGAATTTTTGCGCGTGGCGCTGTTGCCATCCGATCGCAAAGTGCTGCATGACCGGGTTGCGCAGCGGTTTGACACGATGCTGGCAGATGGATTCGTGGCGGAAGTTGAGCAATTGCGTTCAATGCCACGTATGACCGCCGACCGTCCGGCAATGCGTGCCGTGGGTTACAGACAGATCTGGGCCTGCCTGGAGGATCAATATGATCAGCAGGAAGCGGTGCGTCGTGCGGTGGTTGCAACCCGGCGACTGGTCAAACGCCAGTTGACCTGGATGCGCTCTGCACCCGGTGCGGCTGAATTTGATTGTCTGCAATCTGATGTTTCGGGCCAGGTCAGGCGGTTCATCGCCGATCGTTTTGCCCGATATCAGGATTAATTATTTTTGCAGGATGCAATATTGGTCTTGTCGGGCTAAAATTTGGGTTGTGGGACTAAAAACGCTGTGCTGGCGTAATAAAAATCAATAACAACAGGAGTCGAAGATGACGAAAGGGCAAACGTTGCAGGATCCGTTTTTGAATCTGCTGCGCAAAGAGAAAGTTCCTGTCTCCGTGTATCTCGTTAACGGTATTAAGCTTCAGGGAACTATCGATTCCTTCGATCAATTCGTCGTGCTGTTGAAAAACAGTGTGAATCAGATGGTCTATAAACATGCTATTTCCACGATCGTGCCGACGCGCAATATTCGTCTGCCGGCCGGGGATGAGGACGAAGAATAGACACGGATCCCAGGAACGGAACATCCTCAACATGTCATACCCGGGTTTACCGGGTAGCTGAATAATAAATATGTTGCCGGGGTTGCCGATTGTTTGATCGACCTGAGCGTGGAGAATGCGCTGTTCTCGTGCATGTACGAGTTGATCCTCTGCTATGTAATGAAGACGAAGATGAGTTCTGTTCGCTGGCGCTCGCGGCCGGTGCAGAAGTCACTGGCCAGTTGACTGCGCGAGTGCGCTCCGCTAATCCAAAATACCTGGTCGGTGTCGGCAAGCTTGAGGAGATCAAGGCGCTGGCAGACGGAGCGGATGCCGATGTCATTCTTTTCGATCATCCGCTGACTCCGGCACAGGAAAGAAACCTTGAAAAGGCGTTGCAACGCCGGGTGGTTGATCGGACCGGGTTAATCCTCGATATTTTTGCCCTGCGGGCGCGTACCTTCGAAGGCAAGCTGCAGGTTGAACTCGCGCAGCTCGAGCATTTGTCTACACGGTTGGTGCGCGGCTGGACTCACCTTGAGCGGCAAAAGGGCGGTATTGGCTTGCGCGGCCCGGGTGAGACCCAGTTGGAGACGGACCGCAGACTGCTCGGGCACCGCATTCGTCGCTTGCGGGCGCGCCTCGCCAAGCTGGCCAAGCGCCGTGGACTGGCGCGCCAACAACGCCTGAAGCACGAAATTCCGACCGTCTCGCTGGTGGGTTATACCAACACCGGGAAATCGACTTTATTCAATTGCCTTACTGATGCACAGGTTTATGTTGCAGATCAGTTGTTTGCGACGCTGGACCCTACGCTGCGCCGCGTTGAGTTGCCGGTCGGCGGACCCTGCATACTCGCCGATACGGTCGGTTTTGTGCGTGATCTTCCGCATGAGCTGGTTGCTGCGTTCCAGTCGACGCTGGAGGAAACGGCCGATGCCGACCTTATTCTGCATGTCGTTGACTGTGCCGATCCGGTTCATCAGGAACGAATCGAGGATGTCAACGTGGTTCTGGCGCAGATTGGTGCCACGGAGCGTCCGGTCATTCAGGTCTACAATAAGACTGATATACTCGACGTCCCGCCAAGAGTCGATCGGGCTGAGGACGGCATGCCGACGCGGGTATGGATTTCAGCTGCAACCGGGCAGGGTGTCGATATCTTGTTGGATGTCATCACGGATGCATTGCACAGAGATATCGTCAGCGGGACCGTGAGGCTGGGTGTATCTCAGGCGCGGCTTCGTGCGTTAGTTTATGAGCGTGCGACGGTGATCGATGAGCGGGTCATGAAAGATGGCAGTTGGGAGCTGGATGTAGAGATCGACAGTCGCGGGTATCAGGACCTGAGACGACAGGAGAATTTGCAAATTAATTTAGCGGGCGACGACAGTGGGTCGGTCGCCGTGCATTGAGTGTAAAGCGAGATCGGGATGTATATGGCTTGGAATGAATCAGGTAACGGGAAAAACCCCTGGGGTCAGGGCGGTAATGAAGGGCCGCCGGATCTCGATAAAATAGTGCGCGACTGGCAGCGGCGCTTCAACTCATTATTCGGCGGCAAAGGTGGCGGTCGTGCCGGTTCGGGAGGGTCGGATGGCCCTGGTGGTGCAGCCATAGTCGTGATTATAGTGGTCGTGCTGCTCGGCTGGCTGGGCACGGGACTGTACCGCGTCAACGCAGATGAGCGGGGGGTGGTGCTGCGTTTCGGTGCGTTTGTCGAATCGACACCTCCGGGGTTGCGCTGGCACCTGCCATGGCCGATTGAGGCCGTTGAAAAGGTTGCGGTCACGAGTGTTAATACGATTCGTCAGCAAACCCGAATGCTGACGGCCGATGAGAATATCGTGGTCGTCGATCTCGTCGTGCAGTATCAGAATGCCGACCCGCAGGCCTACCTGTTTAATGTACAGAATCCTGACGGGACACTTTCAGATATCAGCGAGAGCGTCATTCGTGAAGTCATCGGTAAAAATCCGGTTGATTTTGTTTTGCTTGAAGGCCGTGCCCAGATTGCAGCCGCAACTCAGGAGCAGATTCAGGACACGCTTGATGAATACGGGGTTGGTATCAGCATAACCAAGGTTAACCTGCAGGATACTAATTTTCCGAGCCAGGTAGAGGCAGCTGTACAGGATGCGATCAAGGCTCGAGAGGATAAGGAGCGGCTGGCATTCGAGGCGCAGAGTTACTCGAACGACATCCTGCCGAAGGCGCGTGGTGAGGCTGCGCGGCGGTCGCAGGATGCCGAGGCCTATAAGGCTGAGGTTATCGCTGATGCCGAGGGTGAAGCTTCACGTTTCGAACAGTTGCTTGCCGAGTATAAAAAGGCTCCTTCAGTGACTCGTGAGCGTCTGTATATCGAAGCAATTGAAGAGGTCTACAGCAATTCGAATAAAGTATTGCTGGACGCTGCCGGCAGCGGCAACCTGCTTTACCTGCCGATAGACAAGTTGATCGAGCAGGGTCGTATCACCGGCAACTCGTCAGCAGGCCGACCGGCGTCACAATCAAGTAGTTTGGGTACCACAAGTACCTCGCGTCGCCCCGGTGACGACTCCAGGGCGCGGAGGGTCCGGTGATGAATAATTTTCGTATAGTTGTTTTTGGCGGCTTGATCGTCCTCGCTATCTTCCTGATGTCATTGTTTTACGTCGATGAGCGGGAGTTGGCGATTAAATTCCGATTTGGTGAAATAATCGAATCTGATTATGCGCCCGGTTTGCATGTAAAAATTCCGGTCGTCAATAACGTCTTGCTGTTTCCGAAACAGATACTGACGATCAATAATCCCCAGGAACTGTTCCTGACCAAGGAAAAGAAAAACCTGTTCGTTGATTTTTTTATCAAATGGAAAATTGACGATGTAGCTGATTATTATCGTGCAACACGAGGTGAACAGGTTTTGGCGGCACAGCGGCTGCTGGAAATTGTCAAGGATGGTATTCGCGCAGAGTTCGCCAAGCGAACCGTGCCCGAAGTGGTGACTGCGGAGCGCCGCGAGTTGATGGATGAAATGTTGGCAAAATCCCGCGTTGATGCCAAGCAACTCGGCATTAACGTTGTCGACGTGCGGGTCAAGCGTATTGAGTTTTCCGATGAGGTCAGTGAGTCGGTCTTTAACCGGATGCGCCAGGAGCGTGTTCGGGTAGCTGCTGAACTACGCGCTGAAGGTGCTGAGAATGCCGAGCAGATTCGTGCCGATGCGGATCGCCAGCGTACCGTCATACTGGCAGAAGCCTATCGGGATGCTGAGAAGGTCAGGGGCCAGGGTGATGCGATCTCAGCTGACACGTATGCGCAGGCCTACCAAAAAGACGAGGAGTTCTACCGTTTTTATCGGAGTATCCGGGCTTATAAAGGAGCATTTGGTCAGGGTAACGATATCCTTGTGCTCGATGCTGATAATGATTTCTTTCAGTATCTGAATAAGTCTAAAAGCAATTAGTGGTAGCAGCAGTGCGAGTTGCGGATTGCGATGATCTGGAGTGATCTGTTCGCAGCCTTTGCGCTGTACCTCGTGTTTGAAGGCTTGATGCCCTTTGTCAGCCCGGCCAGCTGGCGAAAAAGCATGTTGATGGTGTTGCAGTTCCGGGACGGGCAGTTGCGTCTGATCGGTTTGATCAGTGTTGTTGCCGGGCTGGTGCTGTTGTTATATGTCCGAGGTGGCGGGTAGTCGCCGAGTATTGGGTTTCCTGAGATGGGTAAGAGTATTGTAATCGTCGGCACCCAGTGGGGCGATGAAGGTAAGGGTAAGATCGTCGATCTTCTGACCGAGCGCGCAACAGCCGTGGTTCGCTTTCAGGGTGGTCATAACGCAGGGCATACGCTGCTGATTGACGGCGATAAAACGGTTCTGCACCTGATTCCATCCGGTATTCTGCGTGACGAGGTCGATTGCATCATCGCCAATGGCGTTGTCGTACATCTGCCTGCTCTGCTCGAGGAATTCGACGAACTGGCTGCCCGGGGTGTGCCTGTGGCGTCCCGGCTCAGGATCAGTGCCGCCTGTCCGCTTATTCTGCCGACGCACATAGCGCTTGATCAGGCGCGTGAATTGGCCCGTGGGGAGCAGGCGATCGGCACAACCGGGCGCGGGATCGGGCCGGCCTACGAGGACAAGGCGGCGAGACGATCGTTGCGGATATCTGATTTGTTTGACAGTGCAAACTTTGCCGAGCGACTGGCTGCGGCGATGGACCTGCATAACTTCATGCTTAAGACTTATTACCAGGCCGAAACCGTTGACTTCGCAGCAACGCGCGATGTGTGGCTCGAGATGGCTGAACGTATCAAGCCACTCGTTATCGATGTGCCCGATTATTTATATGGCCTGCGCAATGCCGACAAAAATATTTTGTATGAGGGTGCTCAAGGTACGCTGCTTGATGTCGATCATGGGACTTATCCGTTTGTCACCTCGTCTAATACGACATCCGGCGCAGCGACGACAGGTAGCGGGGTTGGTCCGGGGGCGATCGATTATGTCCTGGGTATTGTCAAAGCTTATACAACCCGTGTCGGGGCGGGGCCGTTTCCAACCGAGTTGTTCGATGACATGGGCGAGCACCTGGCCAGGGTTGGCGCCGAGTTTGGTGCCACTACAGGGCGGCCACGACGGTGTGGCTGGTTCGATGCGGTGGCATTGCAGCGGGCCATTATTAACAGTAGTGTTTCGGGCCTGTGTGTGACCAAGCTTGATGTGCTCGATGGTCTTGACTCGATAAAAATCTGTGTTGGCTATCGTCTCGATGATGAAACGATCGATAACCCACCATTTCTCGTCAGTCGCTATGCGGATTGTGAGCCGGTGTATGAACAAATGCCGGGTTGGCACACATCCACTGTAGGGGTCACGGACTTTGACAGGTTGCCGGATGCAGCGCAGACTTATCTGCAGCGACTTGAAGAGATTCTCGGGATTCCCGTTGATATCGTCTCGACAGGACCGGACCGTGACCAGAACATCATCATCCGCCACCCATTCAATTGAGCTAAGCACTTGACCAGGTTTTTTACTCGGCATGGGTTAATCCTGATGCTGTGTATTTTCCTGGCCGGATGCTCGGCGACCCGGGTTGTCTATAACCAGCTGGACTGGGTGTTCACCTGGTACCTCAGTGATTTTTTTACCCTGGATGATGAGCAGGAAGACTGGCTGGATGCTGCGGTCGAGCGCAATATCGAATGGCATCGTCGCAACCAGTTACCGGCATATGCACAACTCCTGCGTGAAATTGAGCGTGGTGTGTCATCAGGCGACATGACGCTCGACAGTTTGGAGCATCACTATACAAATTTCATCGTCCTGTGGGATGAGTTTGTCGTGCAGGTGACACCGGATGTGGCTGCATTTTTTCTGACGCTAAGCCAGGCACAGGTCGAAGAGTTTATTGCCAATCTTGAGGAGTCGAACCAGGAGCTTTGGGAAGAATATGCCGGTAAGACGCCGGAGGAACGTAAAAAAAGCCGTCAGGATGGCGGGATCAAGGCTTTCGACCGGATTTTTGGTAGCCTGTCTTCCGAGCAAGAGGATCTGGTGCGATCTTATCAGTCGTCTTTGCATGATGTGTCACTCGAATGGATGGCGAGTCGTCGCCAGTGGCAACAGGATTTCCGCGCCCTGGCTCTTGAACGTCCGCCTGAACCTGAATTCAGTAACCGGCTAACAGATCTGCTGCTGGACCCCAATGGCAAAGACTCGTTACAACACCGGCAGCTCGTCGATGAAAACCGCAGGATCATTATGACCATGGTAATCGCGTTGAGTGAGGAGTTGACCGATAAGCAGCGCAAACGTTTCAGTAAGCGGGCGAAGAAAATTTCACGAAATCTGGAAATTCTGAGCGGGCAGAAGATTTGACATAATTCACATCAAGCACTGACTTTTATGTCAATTCTTGCGCATTTTTGCCAGAAAAATGAGTATGCTGTTGATACGGAGACCTGCAACCGGTAGCCGTTATAAATATAAGATCCCAGCAACAGGGACGTAATAATAATGATAAGAATAAAACTCTTTCTTATGGGCGTTTGTGCTGTTTTCAGCATCGCCACAATCGGGACTTCCAGCGCCGAGCCGGTCACTTATTCCGGTTTGGCCGAGTTCATTTTGGCGTTGCCATCTGAGCCGAACATTCTGGACTTTGATCTCATGCCAGCCGGTACTACAATCGAGGATTCTGCATCAGCCGGCGGCATCACCTTTGAATATGATTTTGACGGCCTGCCGATGAAGGTTGCCCATTTGTATGCAACGACGTCCGCACCGAATTTCCTCGGTACCGGAGACAGCGGTATGTTTCATGACGGTGACAACTTCATGCTGTCTTTCCCGCCAGGCAATGCGATCGGATTGTTCTTTATCTCGGCCGACCCATTACTCGATGGTGATATCTCAGTTACGGCAGGAAGTGTGACAGCCGAACTTATAGCGGAGAACGTTCATGCGACGCTGACCGACGGTTCCCGGGTCTATTTTGTCGGTATTGTTGATGCTCAAACGGCGATGACGTCTGCACATATTGAAGCGCTGGCGGGCGGTTTTTTCCTCTACAACGTTGACGACATCATTACGGCTCCGGTTAGCGAAGCAATAGCGGCCGACTCCGACCTGGATAACCTGACAAAGGTAGCTGTCAAGCTTTAATATCAGGCACCGGTCAGGCCGGCGGGATGCAGGTCATCGTAATGGTCGGATCGTCGTCATTCCAGGGCGAGATCTCAAAATCAACTTCGAGGTGCCGTGCATAACCCTTGAAACGGGGCACGGTCCATTCTTCGTGAATCTTCTTTTCAGTCACCGACGTCCAGATATTACGTAACCAGCCTTTTTCCAGAATGCGCTGGTAGGGAGATATCCAGGAAACCTGCATCGGGCTGTTCCAGGTGAACCCTGTGCCGACCGTCAGGTTGCGAAAGCATGTCGGTGTTGTAACAGCGTCGAGTGCGAGGCTGTAATCGCCGGTTTGTTCAATCCAGTACACGCGTTCGTGCAGGATTTCATACATCGAGTCAATATCGTGCTGGATCATCGCATCCATGTTGCCGGTCTGGAATCCCCAGTCGATAGTCTTGAGTTGTTCTTTGATCAGCGCATCATTGGCCTGATGGTGATAGGGCATGCGCATCTGAAAGGTACGAAATGTATCGCCGAGCAGTCGTCCGAACTCAGCTTCCCGGCCACCGATGATGTCATCGGTAATACCGGTTTTCTCGGCAACCAGTGCTGCAACTGCTGTCGCAATTTCTTCGGCTTTCGCATCGAACGCATCTTCATTCGCTTTGGCATTTGCGTTGAACGCCAGCCAGCCTTTCATGATCGCGTCGGCGCGCGCCTTCTCCTGCTCGGTCATCGATTCGACCATTTTTCCTGCTGCACTCATGGAGAACTCTCCCCGATAATGGTTTCTGTTGAGATGAATTCAGTTTCGGCCGTACGGCTGTAGCTGTCAATTTAAGCGGACGATGATTGTGGGTAAGACCGAGAGATGGACTAAATGGGCTGATCCAGCCACTTTACCGGTCGTAGAAGTCGCTGTTCAGGGGGGCGGGTGGATTTGCCGGATTACGCAGTCGGGGCTTGATATTATGTTGATCTGTTAGGATGCAGCTGCTTATCCGCTGCTGACAAAATTGATGTGACATGAAATGGCTTAAGCGACTGCTCGGGTTGATGGCTTGTGCGTTGGCTGCTTACGGGCTGTACAGTCTCTGGCCGCGGAGCGAGCCAGTCGTGGATGTGTTCCACGCAACCAGTTTCGATGACGTGCCGTATGGTGTGGTCGGGTTTGCATCCTTTAATGCAAAAAGTGGCCGCGACTTTTATGAGAGCGGTGCCAACGTCGTAAAACAGACTGCGGGTGGCGCACTCGTGTTGCCAGATGATGCGTCCGCAACCCACAAGGTTCCGGCCATGGTCATCCTGCATGGTTCCGGCGGTGACTGGGTCGGGCGTAATACCAATCTGGCGATGTTCCTGGCACGTAATGGTATTGCCGGTCTGGGTGTCGACACATTTACGGCCAGGAATCTGCGCAGCACGGATGATTACCTTGAGCGACTCAGCAAGGCGCCCATTTACACCCAGATGGCCGATGCATTAAGCGCACTGCAGGCATTGCAGAATCATCCTTACATCGACACCAGCAAGATCGGCGTGACCGGCTTTTCGCTGGGCGCCGGCTCGACTCTATACATGATGTTCGAGCCGGTCATCGAGAACGTGCTGGGTACGAACGGGCCGCGTTTCTCGGCTTATGCGATGTTTTATGGTGGTTGTATGGTGGACTTTACTGATTTTCGGGTCGAAGGCAGCCCGCTATTAATCATGATGGGCGAAGCGGACGAATCGATGTCGATCCCGGCGTGTGAGAAATTCCGTGACCGGTTAATCGGCATGGGCGTTGATGTCGAACTGATCACTTACCCCGGCGCCGGGCACGGCTGGGATGCGCCGTATCCGCAACAGTTTTTTCCCGACTCGATCATGACGCGTGATTGCCTGATGCACTGGGGCCCGGAGGGTCAGGCTACCGAGTTAACCAGCGGCAAGTCGATGGATAACGCTTTCGGTGCCTTGTCGGCAATGTCACAGTGTGCGACCAGCGATGGCTATACGATGGGGCGAAATCCTGCCGCGCTGGAAAAGTCACGGCGTGATCTGTTGAATTTTTTGCGCAGAACGTGGGAACTGGACAACAGTTAACGCGTTGCAGATATCGGATCGCATCGTATAGGGCTCATGAATATTCTGTTTCTGTGCACGGGTAATTCTTGTCGCTCGCAGATGGCAGAAGGATGGTTGCGCCACCTCGGTGGAAACCGATTTGTTGCTCAGTCGGCGGGAATAGAGGCACACGGCAAAAATCCACGGGCAATCACCGCGATGGCCGAGGTCGGTATTGATATATCCCGGCAGGAATCCATGCAAATAACTGACGATCTGCTCAACTGGGCCGACTGTGTCGTGACGGTGTGCGGACATGCTGACGAACATTGCCCGGTATTGCCGTCAGGAATGAAAAAAATTCACTGGCCGTTGGCGGACCCTGCGCTGGCAGCCGGCAGTGAAGATGCAATCATCGCGATTTTTCGCGCAACCAGGGATGAGATCCATCAGTATGTATTGGATCTGATTATGACTACAGATGCTTCAGGAATCCGCGTTCGTCACAGTAATAATGGTGCCTAGCAGGGGATTGGGAGCACAATTCCAGCACTCGCACAGGCTGCGCTTAAGTTGGTGAAAAATATAATATAGAAAATTCTTTACGGTTCAAGAACTTGGCAGAGTGTACCGCCCTGTTGTTGGTTCCCCGAATCACGGCTTTAACATAATATGTCGGCATTTAATAAAAGAATCGACGCATTATCTTGACCTGTCGATGAGATCGACCTATGCTGAAAATATGTTGATAAAAGTGTAATTGATAAACATATGACTTGGAAGCCTGAATTACCGTACAACGATTTGCCCCTGCTGCCGCCAGCCGTGGAGCTAGAGACCAAGGCTGTGCTCAAGCGTTGTATAGCGGCAAGAACTGCGCTGGCGGAGTTGAAGCAAGCAGCGGAGCTGATTCCTAATCAGGCGATGTTGATCAATACACTGCCGCTTCTGGAAGCAAAAGACAGCTCTGAAATCGAAAATATAGTTACCACAACGGATAAATTGTTTGAGTTTGCAGGCAGTCACAGAGAGGCGGATCAGGCCACTAAAGAAGCGCTTCGCTACCGTAAGGCATTGCATGAAGGGTGGCAGGTGCTTGCTCAACGTCCAATCAATACCAATATGGCGGAGCGCATCTGCTCGCAAATAAAAGGCGTGCAGATGGACGTGCGTAAAGTTCCTGGAACAAAACTTGCCAATGACGCAACAGGGGAAGTGATCTATACCCCTCCAGAAGGTGAGACTCTTCTACGCGATTTGCTCAGTAATTGGGAAAAACTTTTATACGAAGAACCAGATCTTGATCCTCTAATTCGTATGGCAGTAATGCATTATCAATTTGAGGCCATTCACCCGTTTACCGATGGCAATGGGCGTACAGGAAGAATACTTAATATTTTGTATCTGGTGCAGGAAGAGCTTTTGAGCCTGCCGATACTGTATCTAAGCCGCTATATCATTAATCAGAAGAATGACTATTACGCGAACTTGCTTGGCGTGACCAGAGAGCGGGATTGGGAAGCATGGATTCTTTACATGCTGGACGCAGTTGCGGTTATGGCTCAATGGACAACGCATAAGGTCATTGCTATTCGTGATCTGGCAGACCATACGGCGGAGCACATACGAGAGCAGTTGCCCAAAATCTACAGTCGTGAGTTGGTGGATACGATCTTCCAGCAGCCCTACTGCCGGATATCCAATCTGGTGGAGGCTGATATAGCCAAGCGCCAGACTGCATCTGAATATTTAAAGAAATTAGCGAGTATTGGTGTATTGATCGAGCAGCACAAAGGAAGGGAAAGACTATTTGTTCATCCCAGGCTGATACTGCTTGTCTCCGAAGAGGGTAATGATTTCGTGCCGTATCAGGTGCAGTAAGTTACTTGGGTGAATCGGGTACATTTGACTAAGCGAGTGTGATAACCCTTATGGACAAAGGGTTTAGAGGAATTCCAAAGCCGAAGGCTTCGTAGTCAATTGCCCTAAGGCACCAAACAATAAAAAGGCCGCCGTCCAGGCGGCCTTTTTATTGTTTGGTGCCCAGGAGAGGATTGGGAGCACAATTCCAACACTCGCGCAGCCTGCGCGTAAGTTATTGAAAAATAGAAAGTAAAAAATTCTTAACGGTTCAAGAATTCGACAAAGTGTACCACCCTAGTGGCGTGTCCAAATCGAGCTAGTCGATTTGGACACCGCGTGCCTCATGCTTCTGGTCGAATGCCAAAACGGCATTCGACCAGAAGCATGAGCTAAAGTTCCGTTTAACGTGGCGAAAACGAAAGCGTAAATCGATCATCCGACGGTTCCTGGTGATTATGATAATTGGGGCGATTATAGCATGGAATATACTGCAAGACACTGTTTTAGAAGGAAAAAGCATCGATTTTCGCCTGGAAATATGGATTTCAGCGGAATTTCGCGATTCTTGAGAGCTACGTCTCGCATTTCTAGCCATAATTATATAAGCTATTCAATATATTATTATTTTTGTCTAGACAGATAGAGATAGCTGTTATATATTTGTAACTAGATAGTGTTAATTATTTGCGAGGCTCCCATGGCCCTTAATACGCTGGAAAGCAAAGTCAGGTACCGGATTTCCCGGAGCAAATCCTCGGTTTTCACGCCGCAGGATTTCCTCGACTTGTCCGGTCGTCCGCAAATAGGCCGTGTTTTAGCCAAACTGGTGGGCGAGGAGGCGTTGGTGAAACTTGGCTACGGTTTGTACGCCAAATCTCGCAGGTCCTCTCTGACGGGCGCTGTCGTCCCTGTAAAGGGTATTCCAGAATTGGCTCGCGAAGCGCTGATGAAAATTGGCGTCGAAGTCCGGCCTTCGGCGGCTGAGCAAGCCTACAACCGCGGGCAGTCACTCCAGGTACCAACGGGCCGTGTGATTGGTGTCAAAGGTCGGGTTTCGCGAAAGATTGGTTTTGGCGGTAACAACGTCATGATTGAAAATGCCGCCTGATGAGCAATTACTTCAGGATATTGCCATTGAGTTAGGCGTCGATCCGGCGTTTATCGAAAAAGACTGGTATGCCATTCAAGTGCTCGCGGCCATTGCCGGGATTGAGCCGGAACAGATTGCGCCGGTGTTTTGTGGTGGAACCTGTCTTTCCAAAGCACACGGTCTATTAAAACGCTTTTCAGAAGACCTCGATTTCCGTGGGCACTTCCAGTCGGGAAAAGCGCCGTCAAAACCTGTTCGGCGTCGTTTTCGTGAGAGTGTTCTTTCCGCTGTGGAAGCAGTGGAGGGTGTCGCGTTGGATCGCGACCAGGTTGAGTCGGGGAGCAGTTATTTCAAGTTTCAGTTGCGGTATCAGCGTGTCTTTGACGCGCCCGGTGGCTTGCGTCCACATCTCCAGGTCGAATTCAGTTATACCCAGCCTAAAGGTAATACCGAAACTCGCAGCGTTCAGTCCTTCGTTGCCGAATTTTCAGGAGCTATGCCGGAGGCGGAGATTCCCTGTCTTCTGCCGCTCGAAACAGCCGCAGATAAGCTTTGTGCACTTACGTGGCGCGTTATCAAACGCGACCGAACGCACGAAAGTGATGATCCGGCTCTAATTCGCCATCTACATGATTTGGGTGCGCTGCATCCGGCTATTCTTTCTGGGAAGGAGCTATTTGCAGAAACGGCACGCGCTGCTTATTCGATCGATATGCAATCTGGTCCGCGCAAAATGGAGCATGATCTTCCGACGGCGGCTCGGCATGCGCTGGAAATACTGAGGTCGGATGCCGAATACGCGGTCGAATATCAGCAATTCGTGATGAACATGTCTTATGCAAAGGACGACGAGGTAATCGACTTTCCGGCTGCTATGTCACGGCTTGAGGATATCGTATCGGTTGTCGTGTAGCTCTCAGGGTTCAGCGGCAATCACTCGTGGTTTGCCTGCAGGGGATGAGTTGGCATGCTGTGCCTTGGTATAAGTGTCGCGGCACAGGATTTTCGATGATTGGTAGTTGGGAAGGCCATTTACGCAGTCGATGAAAACATTAACGAATCTGGAAGGCTATTGGTGGATACCCGGTGACGAGGAACGACAACTGCCGGGTCGGCTAGTGGCAGACGGCGACAACCACAAGTTAATCCTTAATATTGACCGGCCATCCGAATCATTATTCGATAAATCCTCTGCCCGTGAATATCCGCTTATGTACGTCGTCAAAACATTGTGGACTTTCAGCCACCTGATTTAAGAGACACATTAGCTCATCTGGGTTAGTTGCAGCACCCGGTTATCG
>NZCC01000083.1 GCA_002688175.1 Chromatiales bacterium | reverse complement strand
TTTTTTCTTTCTTTAAGCCAGCTTCGTCTTTGCTTATGACATGCAAAAACCAGTCATTAACACCCACATTATGCAAATCATTGGAAACACTACTGGTGCTATCCAAGGTTGGCGCGAGATAATAAATACACTTCATTACTCTTCTCTTCGCAAACGCTATTACGGCGTTTAATCCGTGGTTGGCAAAGCACCCATATTAAAGAGCAGCCCTGCCGCTGCCTTAATTATTCAAACTTCCTTGTAAAAAACTCCTTGTTGCAGTCACCTGATTAAGTGACTGTTGGCTCAGTCTAGCAGAAGAAGCTGTCATCGTCGTATATTCCACTATTGTGCTTTCTTGTCAAGAATGATATACGGCAAATGCATTTATAGTAACTAATTGATATTAGAATTATATTTAATTTCTGGACTGCCCCTGTCGGTCGGAAACTGTATAAAAAATACATCTCTGCCAGCCGTTGCTGAGCCTCCGATTCAACCCGGGTCACTTCGAAAGGCGTATAAACCAATCCTGCTTCCAGTGCCTCCCCCATAGCCTGATATGATAATTTTGCCGCCGTAAATTCATTATCTTGACTGATCCTGATCCCGGTTCTAGCCTTTCTGCCTCAGTTGATATTTTGCCAGTAACAACCACTGCCACGCCTACCTGGAGGTAATGATGAGCATTCACATCAATTCGTTATTGCCATTCCTGATTTTCTGATGGGACTTGCTGCTAAATTCAATGTCCGCAGGTAAAGAAAACAACCAGGGAATACAACAGCATCGAATAAAAAGTTTTGTGCGCCGCACTGGACGCGTGACGGTTGCCCAAAAACGTGCTCTGGAAAAATTTTGGCCGAGGTATGGCCTCGACTACGAACCGTCGCAACTGGATCTCATGAAAATATTTGGACGCAATGCAAAATGCATTCTTGAGATTGGTTTCGGCAATGGCGAGTTACTTGTCACCACTGCCTCAGCCAATCCGCAAACCAACTATATCGGCGTGGAGGTGCATGAAGCCGGTGTCGGCCACTGCCTGTTAAAACTTCATGAACAATTACTGACCAATGTCCGTCTGATCTGCAACGATGCAATCGATGTGCTCAGCCAGCAAATTCCCGATCATGCGCTGCATGGTGTCAATTTATTCTTCCCTGATCCGTGGCCGAAAAAACGACAGCACAAACGCCGAATCGTACGACCGGATTTCATTGCCTTGCTGGGCCGCAAAATTGAAGCCGGCGGTTACTTCCATGCAGCAACAGACTGGGCGAACTACGCTGAACATATTGATGCAACCGTAACTGCTGACCCCGCATTCAGTAGCTGTACAACCAACACCGCGAAACGGCCCGAAACAAAATTTGAGCTGCGTGGCAAAAAACTCGGGCATGAAATCTGGGAGCGAATCTACACTCGCATTTAAACTATTCACAACCCGGTGCAAATAGTTTATATATATAGAGTGATAGAGTTCTTCGCTGATGACTTAATTTACCGAGTAGATCACAACATGGGGTAATCCTACCGAAAGTAGGCCACTGGTACCGGCGTATTGATGGCAACCTGTTTGATGTTGTTGCTATTGATGAAGAACACAAAACAGTCGAATTTCAGGAATTTGACGGTACGATCGGAAGCCTGGAACTTGAGGTCTGGCGGGCGACCGATATCGAGCCCGTACAGGCACCTGAAGACTGGTCAGGTTCAGTAGACATCGATCTCGAAGATCCGCCAGAAGCTGATCATTGCTCCGGTTGTGACCGGTACGACGCAATGTTGTTTCTGGATAGTTACGAGGTATTCGAATAGCCGGTACAAGGGCCCAATGATGTTGGCGCATAGCAACGGCGCCGGAATTTTATTATTCCAAATTTTGTATCTATTCCGGCAGGTAACAGTCACGCAAAGTCTCCGGCGCGCTGACCCGTATCGATCCATCAGGATCTGCTCGACACGACAATGCCATCAGGCGGTGCCCGGCACACGGCCCGGACAGACAAACCCCCGTTTCAGGACAAAATAGCGCACCGTGGGACGTGCAACGAATCAGGTTACCGTTATCGATGAGAAAAGCATGTGGCTCGAGATCCAACGGGTGACGACGATGCGGACAAATATTGGCATAGGCAAAAATTTTTGCCTGCCGGCGAACAATGAACCCGTTAAACGGCCAGTCACCGTCACCGACCAAAAAACTTCGGGCATCCGGATCGCCCAATTCATCAGTATTCATGACCAGCCACTCAGGCCAGTCATTCGCATTATCATCATTAACCAATATCGTAATCCATAATCAGCGGAGCGTGATCAGAGAACCACTTATCCCGGTATATACGTGCCTTTTTTGCGGCACCCCGCAGACCCGGTGTCACAACCTGGTAATCGATGCGCCAGCCAACATTATTGGCGCGTGCATTACCGCGATTCGACCACCACGTATAGCGATCGGCAGCAGTATCTACTTCACGAAAAGCATCAACAAACTGTCGTTCAGTAAATAAACGTTCCATCCAGGCGCGCTCTTCCGGCAAGAACCCGGAATTTTTCTGGTTTGAACGCCAGTTCTTAATATCGATATTTTTGTGGGCGATATTCCAGTCACCACAGATAATGCACTCCCTGCCGCTGTTCCTGATGCCGACGAGGTGAGCATCGAATTCATCGAGAAAACGGTACTTGGCAGCCTGTCGTTCGTCGCTGGACGATCCGGACGGCGCATACAGCGAGACGACACTCAGATTGCCAAACCGGGCTTCTATATAGCGCCCCTCGGCATCGAACTCGGATGAGCCATAACCACGAATGATCTCATCCGGTTGCTGACGTGCATATATGGCTACACCGCTGTAACCCTTCTTCTCAGCATCCTCGTAGGAACAGTGGAAGCGTTGCGGATGAAATATGCGATCTTCGAGCTGGTGAATCTGAGCCTTGGTTTCCTGCAGGCATACGATGTCCGCAGACTGGCGCGACAACCAAGTAAAGAAACCCTTGCGCGCAGCGGCACGAATGCCGTTGGCGTTCAATGTGATAATGCGCAACCATAACCCCCTGGTATCAGGACGTAGATAAGATATGTTCGGTGAGATACTCTACCAGTACGAGACTAAAGCTTTAATACTTTTTCTATCAGCCCACATCACCCGTCATCAAAATGCGACCTTACCAAAATGAATTTATTGAACTGGCGCTCGAAATCGAAGTACTCAGATTTGGCGAGTTCACCCTGAAGTCCGGCCGCAAGAGCCCCTATTTTTTCAACTCCGGCCTGTTCAATAGTGGCTATGCCGCGGCCAAACTCGGGCGAGCTTATGCAGCAGCCATTGCCGATGCAGGCATCGAATGTGACATGCTATTTGGTCCGGCCTATAAGGGGATTCCGCTTGTTGCACTGGCTGCAGCAGCACTGGCAGAACACTTCGGTGACGATCTGCCGTTCTGCTTCAATCGCAAGGAAGCCAAAACTCATGGCGAAGGTGGTGCAATCGTTGGCGCCCCCATCAAGGGCAAGGTTCTGATTCTCGATGATGTCATGACGGCGGGTACTGCCATTCGGGAGGCAATTGACATAATAACTATGGCCGGTGGTGAACCAGCCGGTATTATCATTGCACTAGACCGCCAGGAACGGGGCAAGCATGAGCTGTCGGCAGTACAGGAGGTCGAAAAAAGCTACGGTATCCCTGTCGCCAGTATCATCAAGCTCGATGAATTGGTCGAACACCTTGAAACCAGTGAAGAATATGGGTCTCACCTGGCAGATGTCCGGGCCTACCAGGAACAATGGGGAACGGAGAATACTGGGCCGTAGAGACCCTTGAAACAGATATGCTCAGGAAGCGGAAGCAGTTCACTGTTTTAACCTTTCCCCGGCCCCATAATTATAATGGTGTTGTGGTTGAATTTTTTTAGTGCTGGGGCAATGGCAAGCAAATATTTCAGGCTCACTATTGTTACCGCGGCATTGCTGTTGAGCAGCAGTGTGGTTGGAGCGGTAACCGCAGCAACCCTGTATCGCTGGGTTGATAAAAATGGTGAAGTTCACTATGGCGACCGGGTGCCGCCTGAGGAAGTCAAACTCGACCGGGAAATACTTAACGAGTACGGCGTCGCCGTCAAGTTCCTGCCCCATGAATTAACGGAAAAAGAGTTGGTGGTGTTAAAGCGCCAGCAACCGCTCGAAGCTGCCGAGAAACAACGTATTCGCCAAGCCAACCAGCGTGACAATGTACTGCTCAATACCTACCTGTCTGTCGATGAGATTGAGGCTCTGCGCAACCGCCGCAAAGAATTGCTCGATGGACAGATTCACGTAACAGAAGCGTACCTGAAAAATCTGCGCGCAAAACTCATCAAGCTGCAAACTGATGCCTCACGTTTCCAGCCCTATAATGCTGATCCAAATGCGCCACCGATTAACAGACGGCTGGCAAAAGAACTATCGAATACACTGAAGTCGATCCTTGTCTATGAACAGACGCTGGTCGACACCCACACCAAACAGACTCAACTTGTCGCAAAATTCGCCAGTGATATCGACCGTTACCGACATCTGCGCGGTCTGAACTGAGGTTACCGCTAACCTGGGTAATACACTGGAAAGTGTACCGACTCAGGCTTGCCCGGTATGACCGAACCCACCTGCACCTCGTCGACTCTCGGTAAATTCTTCGACCACCTCAAACTCGGTCTGCACGACCGGCACAAATACCATCTGCGCGATCCGCGCACCCGGTTCGATGACGAAAGAATCGTCACCACGATTCCAGCACGATACAAACACCTGACCCTGATAGTCTGAATCAATCAGACCAACGAGATTACCCAGCACGATGCCATGCTTATGACCCAATCCCGAACGCGGCAGAATGATAGCAGCCAGCGACGGATCCTCGATGTGAATAGCCATTCCGCTGGGAATCAGTGTAGTAGCGCCTGGCTCAAGCGTCAGCGGTTCAGCTACGCAAGCTCGCAGGTCGATACCCGCCGAACCCGAGGTCGCAAAATCCGGTAGTTCAAATTCAGTATTGAGTCGCGGATCAAGAATCTTTAACTGTACATTTTTTCTCATAACGGATTTGCTACTCTATATCTTTCGGCAACGGTCGTCAGGAGCCTGACAGCCAACTCAGATTTCAGCATACGTTCATATTCCTTGCGGCCATCCTGCCAAAGGACTAACACACTATTATCGTCACGATCGAAACACAGGTTAGTACCGACGAGGTTAGCGACGATCATGTCGAGATTTTTGCGGTTAAGTTTTGCCAGTGCGTGTTCTTCAAGCTTCTCAGTCTCTGCTGCAAACCCAACCGTAAATGGCCCCTCTTTCAGGGCGGCAACCTCAGCCAGAATGTCGGCAGATTTAACCATGTGTACATCCATCGTGGCGGCCTGTTTCTTGATTTTTTGTTCCGGAACAAATTCAGGCCGGTAATCAGCAATCGCGGCCGCACCGATATAGATGTCGGCTTCCGGCGCACCGGCCAGGGTTGCAGCGCGCATCTGCTCAGCTGTCTCAACATCGATGCGCTCGACATTCACCGGTGTCTCAAGACTGACAGCCCCGGCAACAAGCTTAACCTTCGCGCCCGCCGCCGCTGCCGCACGTGCAAGCGCAAACCCCATTTTTCCTGAACTGCGATTACTGACGTACCGTACCGGATCAATCGGTTCACGCGTTGGTCCGGCGGTGATCAATATGCTTAGACCCGCGAGACATTGTGATACCCCGGATACTTCCGCTGATAACACGGCAACTATCTCCTCCGGCTCGACCATGCGTCCGGGCCCGACCTCACCACAGGCCTGTTCGCCATCAGCGGGACCGATAAAACGTACACCACGTTCAACCAGCAAGTGCAGATTTGCCTGGGTCGCGGGATTTAGCCACATTGCCTGATTCATTGCGGGCGCCAGCACCAGGGGCGCTTTGGTGGCCAGACACAGCGTTGTCAGCAGCCCGGAAGCCGTACCAGAGGCGATTTGCGCCATGATATTGGCCGTTGCCGGGGCAACGAGAACCAGGTCGGCCCAGCGGGCCAACTCGATGTGCCCCATCGCATCTTCAGCCTGGGCATCCCACAGATCACCCCGTACAGCTCGTCCGGACACCGCCTGAAACACAGGCGGCGATACCATATTCTCACCACTGGGTGTCATGACCACCTGAACCTCGGCACCCTCTGTGCGCAGCCGGCGTACTAGATCCGGACTTTTATAGGCGGCGATTCCCCCGGTGATACCGAGAATAATTCTGACTGGACGTTGATTTGACATAATGCGCAATGAACGCTGATAACTAAACACCAATAGACTATTAAGTTACCACCGGTACCTCCACATTCCCATTTTTTAGGTACCAAGGCCGATTTGGATATGGCTTACTCTGCTCAGGGCACTGAAAATACCCTTCATGGCGCCCGTGACGATCAAGGACTGGCCCGCATGTGAAATGCCACGTGAGCGCCTCAGGCTGGCCGGCGCCGGGAAACTGTCAGATGCCGAGCTGATCGCGATCCTGCTCGGTCGCGGCACCCCTGGTTCGTCCGCCGTGGACCTGGCGCATACCTTGCTCAGCCAGTTTGGTGGTATGCGCGGCATTTTGAATGCGCCTGGCAGCGCATTGCAGAAGGTCCATGGAATTGGCCCGGGCAAGGCCGCCGTTCTGAGTGCCGCACGAGAATGCTGCTGCCGCTATCTTGAGGAGAAACTGGCTCCCGGCAAGCACATTGCCAGCCCGTCCGATAGCACACAATTTCTGCTGGCGCGCCTCCGTGACCGACCTCACGAGGTATTCTGCTGCTTATTTCTCGATAATCGTCACCGGGTCCTCGCCTTCGACGAGCTATTCAGGGGAACGATAGACAACACGACGGTGTACCCGCGAGAAGTCGTCAAACAGGCCTTGTATCGCAATGCGGCAGCCGTGATTCTCGCCCACAACCATCCATCCGGTGTTGCGGAACCGAGTGAGGCGGACCGCCTGATCACCCGCCGTATCGGCGCTGCGCTCAATCTCGTTGATATACGCTTGCTCGACCACTTCATTATCGGCGACGGGACCAGTGTGTCACTGGCCAGCCGAGGTCTGCTCTGATGCGGCTGCACTTGTTTCAAACGGCCCGGACTGGTATAACAACGCGCCTTTCGCTGCTCAAGCAGCGCGTAAGATTAATTAATTCAGAGGTTCGACATGTCCCGCGTTTGTCAGGTCACCGGAAAACGATCCATCTCCGGCAATAATGTATCGCACGCCCATAACAAGACACGGCGGCGCTTCCTGCCGAACATACACTCACATCGTTTCTGGCTTGAGAGTGAGCAGCGTTATGTGAAACTGCGTGTCTCTGCAAAGGGCATGCGTATTATCGACAAGCATGGTATCGAAAAAGTTATTGCTGACCTGCGCAAGCGCGGCGAAAAAGTGTAACGATAGCCGCAGATTCAGGAGTACAAAAAGATGCGCGATAAAATCAGACTAGTCTCGTCGGCCGGCACCGGACATTTCTACACCACGACTAAAAATAAACGCCTGCACCCCAAAAAGGTCGAGGTCAAGAAATTTGATCCGAGGATCCGCAAACACGTGATCTACAAGGAAGCCAAGATTAAATAAAAAACTGCCGAAAGGCAGTTTTTTTTAGCTAAACTAGCAACCGCCGAAGGCGGTTTTTTTCTGCCAGAAAACCAGCAACTGAGCAACGATCCTGATGCCAGAATTACCGGAAGTTGAAATCACGAGGCGCGGAATTGCGCCACGTCTGACCAACGCGAAAATCACCAGCGTCACTATCCGTGAACATCGACTCCGCTGGCCTGTCCCGGCCAATATGGCAAAACACCTGGCAGGATGCACCATCAATTCGGTTAATCGTCGCGCCAAGTACCTGCTGGTAAAGACCGACAACGGCACAATAATTATCCATCTCGGCATGTCCGGCACTCTGAGGTTTGTCAAACCCGGTACGGCGCCAAAAAAACATGACCATGTCGACATTGAAATTAATTCTGACTATATCCTGCGCTACAACGATCCACGCCGTTTCGGTTGCCTGCTCCGGACCGACGACAATCCACTCAGCCACCCGTTGTTAACCCGCCTCGGCCCTGAACCGCTGAGCTCTGCTTTTACCGGTCACTATTTACACACGGTGAGCAAAGGTCGCCGGATCGCTATCAAGCCCCACCTGATGAACGCTGCAATTGTCGTCGGGGTCGGTAATATCTATGCGAGTGAATCACTGTTCCGGGCCGGCATTCACCCCAAGCGGGCCGCCGGGCGCATCTCACTCGAACGCATGATGCACCTGACCGAAGCAGTCAAACTCGTGCTGCAGGAGTCGATACACCATGGTGGCACTACGTTACGTGATTTTTATAACGGCGAAGGAAAACCGGGCTATTTCAGCAATGAACTGAATGTCTACGACCGGCAAGATGAAGCCTGCATAAAGTGTCGGCAACCCATTCGCCAGATCACGCTCGGCCAACGCTCAACTTTTTACTGCCCGAATTGTCAGCGGTAAGCCTGTGCCTGTTAATCGAGGTTAAAACCGTTTCCTTGTTAAGGGTGGTTTAATTTGGTTGCAGAATGCCCACCGTGCCTTCACGACGTTTATCTGCACCTCCCTCCAACCCATCGGGACGCACGACAATCATGTGAAGACCGGAGGTTTCATTTCTAGGCTTCTGCACTGTGTAGCCTAAAGCGGAGAGGGTCGCGGCTAATTGTTGGCCGGTTGCATCAGCTGCTTCCACCCGTATTGACCGTCCCCGGGCAAAAATATTTGGATAATCTACGGCCTGCTGGGCCGAAAAATTCCAGTCCAGCACCCCGAGTACGGATTTAGCGACATAGGCAAGAATTGAGTTACCCCCAGGTGAACCGGTGACCATTAACAAATCATTATTCTGGTCAAAAACAATAATGGGTGACATGGATGAACGGGGTCGCTTACCGGGTGCAATCGCATTGGCAACCACCCGTCCATCAGCGGCCGGCGTCTTGGCGAAATCCGTCAGTTCATTGTTCAGAAGAAACCCGCCGGCCCAGCGAGATGAACCAAAGGCCGCTTCGACTGACGCGGTCAACGATACCGCATTGCCATACTGATCAATGATGGACAAATGAGTGGTCCCGCCAATCTCCACCGTCGTATCCACGCCCCACAATGAAGCAGCAGTTGCCATACTATCGATGGCAGCCGGATCACCGGGAGTTGTTGCTGCATCAGGGGCGAATCTTTCTTTGGCCCGATACCTGATGTAGTCAGGTCTGATCAACACGTCAAATGGCACATCAATATAGGCAGGATCGGCAACAAAATGATCCCGATCAGCGTAGCTAAGTCGTTGCGCATCTACAAATGCCTGCACTTTTTCACTGTGGCTGGTCGCATCAGTAGCCAGATAATCGTAAAGGCCGGCAATCATAATCTGCACAAAACCAGATGATGGCGGCGGTGGAGCACATATCGTCAGGTTACGGAAGCCACCGCAAACTGCTTCACGTTTTATGGCTCGGTAGTTTTCCATGTCGGTGACGGTCAACGTACCGCCGTTGGGCTCTGCCTGCGCGGCGACGACAATCTGTGCAGCGATGTCACCGGAATAAAAGGCTTGTATACCTTCACCGGCTATTCGCTTCAAGGTCTCGGCATATTCCCGATTCTTCAGCAGATGGCCCATCGATAACGGCTTACCATCCGGATAGAAATATTTTGCCGTCACTGGATTGTCATCAAGGCGAGTTGGCCTGGCCATTCCTCGCACCATATTCGCCAACCGGGGAGATACTTCAAAGCCGTCTGTAGCGAGTCGGATCGCCGGCTGGAATACTTTTGACCAGGCCAGCCGGCCATGATCCTCATGGGCGAGCTGGTACATCGCAACTGCCCCGGGAACCCCTACCGACACACCACTTTGCCAGGCCTTGAGGAAGCCCAGGGCTTTGCCATCGTGCATGAACATGTCTTCACTGGCCCCGGCGGGTGCCGTTTCGCGACCGTCATACGCACTGAGATTATTGCTGGCCCGGTCGTAGACCAGCATGAATCCACCGCCGCCAATGCCGGAACTTTGCGGCTCTACCAGCCCCAGCACGGTGTGAGCAGCGATGGCGGCATCCACTGCATGTCCACCCTGCTCCAGAATCTCAATGGCTGCCGCCACCGCATGTGGATTGGCAGCAACAACCATCGCGCCTTTGGTCCATGAATTGGGCAGCCCCTTTCCGACACCCTGCCTGTCGGCAGAGATCTCTGTTGCAGAGTTACAGGCAGCAGCAAAGAGAATGATAAAGAGAACAATAATGCGCATTATTTCCTCACGGAGACTGTGTCGGGGGTGCTCAATCTGATCTAGGAATTTTTGCGTCGGACCTGCAACGCACGGGCCACATCCGGATGTACAAACTTGTTCACATCACCACCGAGTGCAGCCACTTCACGAACCAGTGACGATGAAATGAATGCGTACTCATCGGTTGGCGTCAGCAATACCGTCTCAACCCCGGCATTGAGGTGCCGATTCATGCTTGCCAGTTGGAATTCATGTTCGAAATCAGTCACCGCCCGGAGACCTCGAATGATGACACTAAGACCTTGTTCAGCAGCATAGTCGACCGTTAATCCTTTATATCCATCGATTGACACATTTGGCAGATCCGCCAGTGCGGCACGCGCCAGCAGGATGCGTTCATCAAAACTGAACAAAGGTTGCTTGGCCGGGCTTTCAGCAATTGCCACAACAATCCGGTCGAACAGCTTCGCTGCCCGACGCACGAGTTCGGTATGCCCGTTGGTAATCGGGTCGAAGGTGCCGGGATACATCGCGCCGACTGACACTGGTTTACGCTCCTGTTGATAAACTCGCTTCATTCGCCGGTCCTGTGGACCAACATGAATTGTACCTGTCCGGCGGTCTTGTCCCGAATGACTGCCCAGCCTGGAGGCAACTCTGGCATTGCATCACCGCGTCGCATCTCAATATAGATGTGTGCATTGTGCGTGAGCCACTTATTGTCGAGCAGTGTACACAAATTTCCCGGATCAATGACGCCGAACGGCGGATCAAGAAAAATGATATCGAAGGGTCGCGGTGTACCGGCAAGAAAATGCAATGCGTCCTCCTTGAGGACTTCGGCATCGGCACAGTCCCATTGCCGAAGTGTTGCCTCAAGCTGTCGGACAGCACGGGGATCTTGATCCACAAATGAAACCCCGGCAGCGCCGCGGGATAGCGCCTCGAGACCCAGCGCACCGGTTCCTGCAAACAGATCGAGACAACGGGACCCGGTGATGAAGGGGTCAAGCCAGTTGAACAGCGTCTCCCGTATGCGATCACCGGTTGGTCGCGTCACCTCGCCAGGCGGACACTGAAAACGCCGTCCACGCCAGCGCCCGCTGATGATCCGCAACTTACCCGACTGACCACTGGAACCCCGCTTCGCCATATCTGGCATTGTGACTAAATTTTGCTGCAGCCGCATCATTAACCCTATGTAAGCATTGGTTCAGCTTATTTTTTACAGTAGCAATGTTGTCGCGGCATGAAAACGGTACCATGCGCGCCATGCCACAGAACTCTAAACAAGAAGCCTCCGGTTTTTTTGGCCGTCTGCGACGAAAACTCTCAGGCGGCAAAGGTCTGGGCCTGACATTCGGATTGTCCGGACACAAGTTCGATGCTGAACTCGAAGAGGAACTTGAGACGCAATTACTGCTCGCTGATGTAGGTCTCGAGGCCACCGACCGAATCATCAGCGGACTACGGCGCAGAATCGGCAGTCGATCGATCGGCAATGATCAGGATATCCGCGATGCCCTGCGTGAGTCACTGATCGAAATACTTGAGCCACATGCCCAACCGCTGGTGATCCCGTCAAGCCCTCGTCCCTACCTGATTCTTGTGGTCGGCGTAAACGGTTCAGGCAAAACGACGACCATCGGCAAACTTGCCAAAAAACTTACTCATCAGGGCCTGTCTGTCATGCTGGCCGCCGGTGACACATTTCGTGCAGCAGCCATCGAACAACTGCAGGCATGGGGTGAACGCAACGAAATTCCGGTCATCGCGCAACAATCCGGCGCCGACCCAGCTGCAGTGGTATATGACGCCTTCGAGGCTGCCAGGGCCAGAGGTATTGATGTCATCCTGGCTGATACGGCCGGACGTCTGCAGAACAAGTCGGGCCTGATGGACGAACTGGCAAAGGTCGTACGAATTGCGGCGCGACTCGACCCCGAAGCGCCACACGAGCGCATGCTCGTGCTTGATTCGAGCCAGGGGCAGAATGCAGTCAATCAGGCCGTCGAATTCCATCAAGCTATCGGCCTGACCGGCATCACGATGACCAAACTGGATGGTGGCGGCAAGGGCGGCGTACTGTTGTCGATCGCCGAACAACTGGATGTACCCTTCAGATATATTGGTGTCGGTGAAGATATTGATGACATGGGCGTTTTCAATGCGGAGCAATATGCTGCCGCACTCGTCGAACCCGAATGATTCGCTTCGATAAGGTCACCAAACGATACGACAAGGGCCGTGAAGCTCTGCGTAATGTTTCGTTTGACGTTGATAGCGGGGAACTCATTTTTCTAACCGGCCATTCGGGCGCCGGCAAGAGCACACTACTCAAGCTCATTGCCCTGATAGAGAGACCCACACAGGGCCAGGTCCTCGTCGAAGGACGCAATATTGGTCGCTTGCCCCAGCGTCGGATTCCGGCACATCGACAGCAGATCGGCATGGTATTTCAGGATCACAAGCTGCTCGAAGATCGCTCGGTGTTTGAAAATATCGCCCTGCCCATGATCATCGCCGGCTATGCGCAACGTGAAATTCGCGGCAGGGTTCGGGCCGCGCTTGATTACGTTGGCCTGCTGGACAAGGAACAACACACGCCGACCATGCTGTCGACGGGTGAGCAACAGCGCGTCGGTATCGCACGGGCCATTGTTGCCCGACCAAAACTCCTGATTGCCGATGAGCCGACCGGTAACCTCGATCCGAAATTGTCACTGGATATCATGAACCTGTTTCGACGCTTTAATGAAGTCGGCGTCACGATGCTCATCGCAACACATGATCTTGGCCTGATTGAGCAACTTGGCGGTCGTCGGATCGTCCTTGAAAATGGCGAAATCAAAGCAGACTGAATAACTGACTGGGCAATGGATGCTACGTACTCTTAACAATTATCTCATCCGGCATGCGCAAAACTGTATCGGTGCGCTTGGCAACATGGTTCGCAAGCCCATCGCCAGCATGCTGACAATTGCAGTGATCGGAATTGCGCTCGCACTGCCATCAGCGCTGAGCATCATGGTCAAAAATGGACGGGCACTTGCCGGTGGTCTTGAAGATATTCGTGATTTTTCAGTCTATACGAAGCCCGGAGTCAGTCTTGGGCAAGCCGAAGATCTGCGCGCACGACTTGATGAAGAAGCTGTGGTCAGATCGACTCAGTTGATCAGCGCCAGCGAGGCCCTCCAGGAATTTCGTAACGACACAGAACTCGGCGACCTGGTCCGAGCACTCACCGATAACCCGCTGCCCCATACGATAGTCGTACGCCCGACAGCTGATGCGGAACTGGCAACCCTGAAAGCACTAAAAAATATGCTGGTTCAGGATCCGCTGGTTGATCTCGTAAAACTGGATACGGATTGGGTGCGGCGTCTCAGCGCCATCCTGGACCTTGCCTGGCGGACCGTCTGGGTTGCAGCAATTCTGCTCGTCGGGGCCGTAATCGTCATCATCGGCAATACCATCCGGCTCGATATAGAGAATCGGCGCGCCGAAATCGAGGTCTCCAAGTTATTCGGCGCCAGTGACGGATTTGTCAGGCGACCCTTTCTGTACACAGGCTTCTGGTATGGCCTGTTTGGCGGAGTCTTCGCTATTGTGCTGCTGGTCGTTAGCCTGTGGCTCTTGAGCGGACCTGTCGAACGTCTCATCCGGCTTTATGGCGGGGGTTTCAAGCCGTTCGGCATCGACGGCAGCACGCTGCTGACCGTATTCACGATCGGCCTCATAGTCGGGCTCAGCGGCGCCTGGTCGGCCGTTGCAAGGCATCTTGCTGCAATACAGCCACGCGTATAACTTATTGTTTATATTGTTATTATTATAATAAAAGGGATAATAGTGACGGCCTCATTAGCACTCTAGAACAGTGAGTGCTAACATTAGTAACCGTAAAGAGGTAATTGATTTCATGACCACAGCACTTGCAACAGATCACCGCGACCTGGTCCTGGCCGGACCGGTTGGCAGCCTTGATGCCTACATCGTAGCCGTCAACGCGATCCCGGTCCTGAGCCGTGATGAAGAGCAGGAGCTCGCCCGTCTGTTCAGAGAAAATAATGACCTGAATGCAGCCCGGCGCCTCGTCATGTCGCAATTACGGTTTGTCGTACACATCGCTCGCGGCTACAACGGGTATGGCTTGCCGCTGAACGACCTGGTGCAGGAAGGCAATATCGGCCTGATGAAGGCCGTCAAACGATTCGACCCTGATGTCGGCGTACGCCTGGTGTCATTCGCTGTGCACTGGATTCGTGCAGAGATTCATGAATACGTACTCAAGAACTGGCGTCTGGTCAAGATCGCCACCACCAAGTCGCAACGCAAACTGTTTTTTAACCTGCGAAAAGCTAAAAAATTCCTTGGCTGGCTGTCACAAAGTGAAACTGAAGCGATCGCCAATGACCTGGGCGTCAGCGCGCGAGAAGTCACCGAGATGGAAAAACGTCTTGCCGGACATGATATGGCCTTTGATCCGGCACCGTCCGATGAGGAGGAAAAAGCCTACGCGCCGGCACATTATCTACAAGGCAACACACCCGATCCGGCTGAACTTGTTGAGTCTGACGACTGGCAGCGTCAGACCAGCGGACAGTTACATAGCGCACTTCAGACTCTTGACCAACGCAGTCGTGAAATTCTCCAGGCACGCTGGCTAGCTGAAAAAAAGACAACGCTACAGGATCTGGCGAAACGCTATGACGTTTCAGCCGAGCGTATACGTCAAATTGAGCAACGTGCCATCAAGTTGCTGCAAATGGAGCTTATTGAACAATAAGGCGGGCATTGCCACTTAAACCATTCCTGCTGGCGCGGTTAAACTCCGCTTGTTCAAGTTGTAACCGGCACGATCGTCAGTTCGACCCGATGGTTCTGTGCCTGACCTGCCTGCGTATCATTGCTGGCAACCGGACGTGTCCCAGCTGCACCAATGATAATCATGCGCTTCGACATTACCTGCCGCGTACCGAGGTAGGCGGCTACGCGGCCAGCACTACGTGCTGACAACTCCTGATTGAATGTAATCTGTTTCTGCTTGTCACGACACCCGGTTACCCGTAACTTGCGAGCCGTAGCAGATAACCTGTTCTCCAAATTTACACTGCGACCGAGACAACATGGATTGCTTGTCGCTTAAGATCATCACTCATGCAGGACCCATATAGCCACAAAGCCGTCCGGCGCATCGCGCTGCCGATGATCGTGTCATCAATTACCGCGCCCCTGCTTGGCATGGTCGATACCGCGGTCATGGGACATCTCGACGATGCCGTTTACCTGGCCTCGGTTGCCGCCGGGGCGACGATATTCAGTGTCTTATTCATGGGCCTGAATTTCCTGCGTATGGGCACCACCGGCATCACGGCACAGGCATTCGGTGCCGACGACAGTGATACGCTACGCACCGCTCTCGGCCAATCCGTTATCACAGCTCTTGTACTGGCCACTTTCATCATTGCGCTACAACAACCGTTACTCGATACAGCACTCTGGATATTGTCTCCAAGTACTGATGTCGGCCGCTTCACACAAACCTACTTTGAGCTGCGGGTCTGGAGTTCACCCGCATCACTGGTCAATTTTGTACTGATAGGCTGGCTTATAGGTTTACAGAATGCGCGGGGGCCACTTGTCATTATGCTGGTCATCAACCTGACGAATGCCGCACTTGATCTCGTGTTTGTCCTGTTACTCGACATGACAGTAGACGGCGTTGCACTTGCCACGTTAATCGCCGAACTCTGCGGCATAGTTGTTGCCACCCTGTTTGTACGCAGTGAACTCGCATCGCGTCCGGGTCACTGGAACCGGATTGAATTTACGGTGCTTGCAAAATATAAAAGATTATTTGACGTTAACGTGAACCTGTTCCTGCGCACGATGGCACTGATGTTTGTGTTTGCCTTTATTACAGCGCAAGGCGCACGAATGGGAGACGTTATACTGGCGACCAATGCATTACTGATGAACTTCCAGTTACTTCAGGCCTATGCATTGGATGGAGTAGCCTATGCGGCTGAGGCGCTCGTCGGCAAGGCTGTCGGTGGCCGCGACCATAATGGAGTACGCCTTGCTGTACGTCGAACTCTGCAGTGGTCACTCATTTTTGCCGCTTTGTTTTGCATCGCTTATTTATTTGCAGGCCAATTGATTATCTCGATGTTGACCAGTATCGATACGCTGAGAATTACAGCCCGTGAGTTTCTGCCGTGGCTGATCATCTCACCACTGATTTCGGTCTGGAGCTTCCTGTATGACGGGGTCTATGTCGGCGCAACACGCAGCAAAGAAATGATGGTCATTATGGTCGGCTCGACAGCACTCGTCTTTCTGCCGATCTGGTTCGGCGCGAGCTCACTGGGCAATCATGGCTTGTGGCTGGCCTTTACCGCTTTCATGCTGGCCCGTGGCATCGGCATGCACGTATGGTTTCGCCGTATGATTAACGGCCCTGAATTTGCACTGGATAAGCCAATCACCGAACTGCCGGGACATACTGATGCCTGATACAAAAAATCCCTGGAAAACCCTGAACATAACCGAGGTCTATGACAACCCGTGGATCCATGTCGACGAACATGATGTCATCAACCCATCCGGTAATCCCGGCATCTACGGTAAGGTCCATTTCAAGAACCTCGCCTGCGGCATCATTCCGCTCGATGCCGATAACGATACCTGGATCGTCGGCCAATATCGTTACACATTAGACTGCTATTCATGGGAAATTCCGATGGGTGGCGTGCCCATAGGATCAGATCCACTCGCCGGCGCACAAAGAGAGCTGAAAGAAGAAACCGGTCTGACCGCCTCTCGCTGGCAGTCAATTCTCGACGTACATATCAGCAACTCGATTACGGACGAAGCGGGGATTGTTTACGTCGCAACAGACCTGACGACTGGTGAACCGGAATACGAAGACACCGAGAAAATTGAAATCAGGAAATTACCTTTCGCCAGCGCAGTACAAATGGTCAACGATGGCGAAATTACAGACGTCCTGAGTATTGCCGGCATCCTGAAACTGGCCGCCATGCAAAGAGAGTAAATTCGCTTTCCAGCCGACTGGGCCTAGCCACCCTGTGCGATACCCGGGGCGGGTAACGTTGTCGAACCGCTCAGGAATGCATCAATCGCACGCGCTGCGCCACGACCCTCGTTAATACCCCAGACGATCAGTGATTGCCCGCGCCGACAATCGCCGGCCGCATAGACTCCGGGAATACTGGTCTCAAACGGTCCATGTTCAGCCCGATAGTTGGAATAATCGTCGAGTTCAACACCCAACGCCTCGGCAATGGTTGCCTCTGGACCCAGGAATCCCATGGCGAGCAACACCAGGTCTGCTTCAAGCACTCTTTCAGTGCCGTCGATCTCGGTCATTTCCATGCGATCATCCCGGGTCGTCCAGGCAATATCAACTACCCGCAGTCCGGTCACGTTGCCACTGCCGTCATCAATAAATCCCTTCGACAGCACGGCAAATTGCCGTGGATCAGCGCCAAACTTCTCGGCAGCTTCATCATGTCCGTAGTCCGTACGCATGATCAATGGCCATTCGGGCCAGGGATTATTCTCCTCACGTTCTTGCGGCGGCCGATCCAACAGCTCAAGGTTAATCATCGCACTGCAGCCGTGACGGACAGAAGTCGCAATACAATCCGCACCGGTATCGCCACCACCGATGATAATTACGCGCTTGCCCTCGGCACTAATGTACTGACCGTCGGCAAGATTGCTGTCCAGCAAACTCTTCGTATGTGCCGTCAGGAAATCCATTGCCAAATGTACACCGTTCAGTTGCCGCCCCGGAATCGGCAGATCGCGCGGCACGGTCGCACCGGTTGCCAGCAATAATGCATCATTGTCAGCCAGCAACTGCTGCGGATCGATGTTTTTACCTACCTCTGCATTTGTTTCAAATCCGATGCCGGACTCACGCAACAGGTTGATGCGACGATCCACAACCCCGTCCTTGTCGAGCTTCATATTTGGGATACCGTACATCAACAGGCCACCGAGGCGATCGGCACGTTCAAAGACCGTTACGGCATATCCCGTTTTATTCAGTTGCTCTGCCGCCGCCAGACCGGCAGGCCCGGAGCCGACAATAGCAACCTTCTTGCCATTTCTGGCTGGCGGTATATCCGCTTTGACCCAACCTTCTTTGAAACCACGGTCGATAATTGCATTCTCGATATTCTTAATCGTTACCGGCAATTCGTTGATACCGAGTACACACGAACCCTCGCACGGTGCCGGACACGCACGTCCGGTAAATTCGGGGAAATTATTTGTTTTATGCAAACGATCCAGCGCATCACGCCAGTGGTCGTTGAAAACAAGATCGTTCCACTCGGGAATCAGGTTGTCGACCGGGCAGCCGGAACCAGACTGGCAGAACGGCACTCCGCAATCCATGCATCGTGAACCCTGAGTTTTCAGGTGTTCAACCTTTGCCTGCGCATAAATCTCAGCATAGTCTTCCAGGCGATCGTTTACTTCACGATAACCGACAACCTGACGGGGAAATTCCTTAAAACCGGTTGGCTTGCCCATCGTCAGCCCCCTACCGCCGTCGGTTTTTCCGACCTTCCCTTACGACCGCCAGATTCGATTTCTTCATCGTGCTGCTTGCGTTCTGCGAGTACACGCTTGTAATCACGCGGCATGACCTTGATAAAATTCTTTAACCCGTTCGGCCAGTCATCCAGCAATCGAGCGGCAACAGTAGAACCCGTACATTCCTTATGATTCTCGATCAATTGCAACAGTTCGCCAATGTCCTCGCCAGACTCAACCGTGTCGAGATCAACCATGTCCGGATTGCAGCGTTCCGGGAAATGGCCTGATTCATCGAGCACGTAAGCGATTCCGCCGGACATGCCGGCAGCAAAATTCAGGCCTGTCTCACCGAGAATGACGACTCGACCACCGGTCATGTACTCGCAGCCATGATCGCCGATACCCTCGACCACGGCATGTGCGCCGCTGTTACGCACACAAAATCTCTCCGCCGCCCGACCACGGAAATATGCCGAACCGCCGGTTGCGCCGTACAGGTTTACATTACCGGTGATCAGGTTATCCGCAGCCACAAAGCTGCTGTTCTTCGGTGGATAGACAATTAAATGACCGCCTGACAGGCCTTTACCAACATAGTCGTTCGCATCACCTTCAAGCTCGAGAGTGATGCCGCGCGCAAGAAAGGCGCCGAAACTCTGTCCGGCAGATCCAGCGAAGCGGACGCGAATCGTGTCGTCCGGCAAACCATCTTCACCCCATTTCTTGACGAGTGTATGGCTCAGGATCGTGCCGACCGTACGGTTGGTATTCACAATCGGCATACGAATCTCGACCTTGTCACCTTCTGCCAGCGCCGGCTCAGCCAACTCGACAAGTTTAAAATCGATGGCCTTGTCGAGCCCATGGTCCTGTGTCTGCGTACAGTGCACATCAACATCGTCGCGCGGTCGAAATGCCGGCGCGAGAATCGGTGCGAGATCGAGGCCATCGGCTTTCCAGTGATCAATTGCCTCACGCGCCTCCAGCGCATCCGTGCGACCAATCATTTCATCGATGCTGCGAAAACCAAGTTCAGCCATCAACTGGCGTGCTTCCTCTGCAACCATGAACAGGTAATTGACGATATATTTTGGTCGACCGGCAAATTTCTTGCGTAACATCCGGTCCTGCGTTGCAATCCCAACCGGACAGGTATTCAGGTGACACTTGCGCATCATGATGCAGCCAAGCGTGATCAACGGGGCTGTCGAAAACCCGAACTCTTCCGCTCCGAGCAACGCCCCGATGACAACATCGCGCCCGGTCCGCAGACCGCCATCAGTCTGCAGCACGACACGACTGCGCAGATCATTCAGAACCAGTGTCTGGTGTGTCTCGGCCAGCCCAAGCTCCCACGGCAATCCGGCATGCTTGATACTCGTTAAAGGTGATGCACCGGTGCCACCATCATGACCGGAAATCAAAATATGTTCTGCATGCGCTTTCGCAACACCGGCTGCGATCGTACCGACACCTACCTCGGCGACAAGTTTAACGCTGATGCGTGCCGATGGATTAGCGTTTTTCAGGTCATGGATTAACTGCGCCAGATCCTCGATCGAATAGATATCATGGTGCGGCGGCGGACTGATCAGACCAACACCCGGCGTTGAATGCCTGATGCGGGCAATATTCTCATCAACCTTGCGACCCGGTAATTCGCCGCCCTCGCCAGGTTTGGCGCCCTGCGAGATCTTGATCTGCAGTTCATCGGCATTCGTCAGGTACCAGGCCGTGACGCCAAAGCGTCCGGAAGCGATCTGCTTGATAGCCGAACGTTTAGAATCGCCATTCGGCAATGGATTAAAGCGCTCCGGATCTTCACCACCTTCACCCGAGTTACTCTTGCCGCCGATGCGGTTCATCGCGATCGCCAGTGACTCGTGCGACTCAGCAGAAATCGAACCGAAGCTCATTGCACCGGTGCAAAACCGCTTAACAATTTCAATGGCCGGTTCAACCTCATCGAGTGATACCGGCGGGCCAGCAACACCTGCTTTCAGATCGAGAAAGCCTCGCAGGGTGCGTTTATCGGCATTCATTTGTTCGGCAAAACGCCTGTAGGCTTCGGCATCATTATTGCGTGCCGCAACCTGCAGTTCATGAATCGATTCAGGCTCCCAGGCGTGACGTTCACCCGTGCTACGCCAATGAAACTCACCCGGATTCGGCAGAATAGAAGAATACTCACTGAAACCAAGTGCGTGACGACGTAATGCTTCAGTTGCGAGCACATGAAAGTCGACACCCTGTACACGGCTTGCCGTACCGACAAAACAACGATTAATGATGTCCTCACCGAGGCCAAGTGCTTCGAATATCTGTGCACCCTTGTACGACTGCAGCGTCGAGATACCCATCTTGGCCATGACCTTCATCATGCCCTTCCCAACGCCTTTGCGGTATGCCGCAACGACCGCGTCGTCGTCGGGAAAAGTCTGCTGATCAAGAAGACCTTCGCGACGCGCATGCCACAGTGACTCAAATGCCAGGTAAGGGTTAATGGCATCAGCGCCGTAACCAATTAGCAGGCTATGGTGATGCACTTCGCGAGCTTCTCCGGTTTCGACAACGATACCGATCTGGGTGCGCCTGGCACGAGCCACGAGGTGATGGTGTACTGCGCCACAAGCAATCAGCGCACTGACCGGCACACGTTCGGCGCTGATCTCTCGATCTGTCAAAATAATGAGCTTGAAACCATCTTCGATCGCCTGCTCGGACTCGGCACAGATGCGTTCGATTGCGGTGACCATTGCTTCGTCACGATCAAAAGTGATGTCGATCTTCTTTGTGCGCCATTCACGGTGGTGCACATGCGCAATTGCAGCCAGCTCTTCATTAGTCAGAATCGGGTGAGGAATGTGCAACCGATTCGCATGACCGGGCGTAGTCTCCAGAAGATTCAGTTCCGGGCCGATATAGCACTCGAGTGACATGATGTTCTCTTCACGTATCGAGTCGACCGCTGGATTTGTGACCTGTGCAAACAGCTGTTTAAAGTAGTCATAAACCATTCGCGGCTTGTCGCTGAGACACGCCAGTGTCGAGTCATTACCCATCGAACCGACCGGATCACGCAACTGACGCAAGAGCGGCAGCAACATGAACTGCATCGTCTCGATGGTGAAACCGAACGCCTGCATGCGGGCGAGCAACGTATCAGGATCAAAACCTTGGCTCTCCGAGCCGGGATGGAGATCAGCCAACTCAATGCGATTATCACGCAGCCATTCTTCGTATGGATTCCGATTAGCGAACTCATTTTTGAGTTCCTCATCGGGTATCAGCCTGCCGTTCTCAAAATCGACCAGAAACATACGGCCAGGCTCGAGACGCCCTTTCTCCGCGATCAGTTCCGGCTCGACAGGCAACACACCAACCTCACTGGCCATGATGACCCGATCATCATGCGTCAGGTAATAACGACTTGGCCGCAACCCGTTGCGATCGAGCACCGCACCAATATATCGCCCGTCGGTAAAAGCGATTGAAGCCGGGCCATCCCAGGGTTCCATCAGGCAAGAATTGAATTCATAGAATTTCCGCTTGCTCTCAGTCATGAGATCCTGTTTTTGCCATGCTTCCGGCACCATCATCATGACTGCTTCCTGCAGCGTACGGCCGGTCATCAGCAGAAATTCGAGTACATTGTCGAATGTGCCAGAATCTGAGCAATCCGGCTCAACGACCGGGAAAATCTTGTTAATCGAAGTCCCGAACAGATCGCTCACGACGACACCCTCACGGGCTCTCATCCAGTTCACATTGCCACGCAAAGTATTGATCTCACCGTTGTGCGACATAAAACGGTTCGGCTGCGCCCGGTCCCAACTTGGAAATGTATTTGTCGAGAACCGCGAATGCACCAGCGCAAGATGTGATTTGTAATCCGGATCATTCAGATCAGGATAGAACCTGAACACCTGATCGGGCGCGAGCATGCCCTTGTAAATGATGACTTTCGTCGACAGGCTGCAAACATAGAAAGACTTGGCCTGCGACAGACTTTCATCATTGCGCAGCAAATGGCTCGCACGTTTACGAATCAGGTATAACTTGCGTTCGAACGCATCACCTTCAAGGTCATCACCAGCCGCGATAAACAACTGCTCGAAATAAGGTGATGCGGCACGGGCAGATTGGCCAATATCAGCCGCATCAGGGTCAGTAGGCACTTCGCGCCAACCGACCAGCGACTGTCCTTCTTCAGCACAGATACGCGTTACCGCCTCCTTACATTTTTTACGCTGTTCGGGATTCGGTGGGAAAAAAACAATTCCGGCCGCAAATCGGCCTGGTTCGGGCAATTCAATACCGAGATCGCTACGCGCTACTTTGGTCAGAAATTCGTGCGGTAAAGCTGTCAGGATACCAGCGCCATCACCGGTATTGGCTTCGCTGCCACGAGCGCCGCGATGATCCATGCTACACCCGATACGATTTGCATCCTGAACGATCTGGTGGCTCCTCTTACCCTTGATATGAGCAACGAAGCCGACGCCGCAAGCATCTTTTTCGAATTCAGTCCGGTAAAGCCCTTCGCTTGCACAATAATTTTCTGGTAAGTGAAAACTCATAGGATTCTGATTGTTGGCTCCAAAAACCTTCCTGCCCGACAGTACGCCGGCCTTAACAAACCGATCGGATATTGACTGTAATTCTGCAAATAACACAGTCAAAGCCGCCCTTACGGGCGGCTTTGCCACACGTCCTTCCCTGTACCGGATGTCGCACTCTACTTTAGGCCGCCTTAACCATTTGTTTTTACTGGATATAATGGTTAACCCGCTGACTTCACATCGGCCGCCCGGAACCGAGCATTATAAGACACGTTTCGCTCGCAGCTCAATGTTTCACGGAACTCTATGCCTTTTCCAAAACGGGTCAAGTTGTTTGCAGTAACCCGGATTCTGCGGTCCTGGTTATGCCATCATTAATATGATGGACAATCCCGAAATACAGCAGGTTCTTGAATACTGGTTTTCCAGCAGCGAGCTGGACAGCCCACAGCTCGACAGCCGAATGGGCCGATGGTTCGGTACCAGTAACGAGTTGGACGGACATATTCGTCAGGAATTTAGTGGGCTGATTGAACGAGCGACAACAGGCAATCTGGATGACTGGACAAAAACCCCACGGGGGCGACTGGCGCTGATCCTTTTACTCGACCAGTTTTGTCGTAAAGTCTTTCGCGGTACAGCTGCAGCCTACAGCTATGATAAAACTGCGCTCAGGATCGCAATTGAGGGCACAATGGCCGGTGATCACAAACAACTCAGTTCATTTGAACGGATGTTTTTCTTTATGCCACTACAGCATGCCGAATCACTGAAAATTCAGGAAAAATCGGTTAGGATTTTTAACGCGCTGGCCGAAACAGAACCCGGCACACTGCATGAGACATTCCTGACCGCAGCGCAATTTGCTGAGCTGCATCGGGATATCGTTGCCGAATTCGGTCGGTTTCCACACCGGAATGCTGTGCTTGGCAGACCAGACACCACTGCTGAAGCCGCCTATCTGTCCGGCGACAGTTCATAGCTTGGCTATTGAATACGAGGTAAAGCACAGATGCACTACAACGCACCGCGCAGAGTCGCCATCATCGGCGGCTTACGTATTCCTTTTTGTCGGGCACACACCAATTATGCCCGCTTGTCGAACCAGGATATGCTGACCGCCGTACTCACCGGAATGGTCGATAAGTTCCAACTTAATGGCGTGGCACTGGGTGATGTTTCGGCCGGTGCTGTCATCAAGCATTCAAGTGACTGGAACCTTGCCCGCGAAGCCGTCCTCGGCAGTGGACTGGCACCCGAGACGCCAGCGTATGACCTGCAACGAGCCTGTGGCACCAGCCTTGAAACTGCAATCCAGATCGGCAACAAGATTGCACTCGGGCAGATCGACGCCGGCATCGCAGCCGGAACCGACAGCATCAGCGATACCCCGATTGTCTATCCAGACGGGTATCGAAATGTTCTGCTATCGAGCTTTCGCGGTCGCTCGCCGGGTGCAAAAATTACCCCGTGGTTCGGCCTGCGCCCAAAACACTTCATCCCGCAATTGCCCGGTGTAACGGAACCCAGGACCGGACTCAGCATGGGCCAAAGTACTGAAATTACGGCCAAGGACTGGCGGATCGCCCGCACGGCTCAGGATGAGCTCGCTTTCGAGAGCCACCGACGCACCGCCGCCGCCTATGACGAAGGCTTTTATTCCGATCTCATCATGCCCTTAAAGGGCGTTACAGAAGACAACAACATGCGGCGTGACACGACGCTTGAAAGACTCTCCACACTAAAACCTGCCTTCGATCGCAGCGCCGCAGGCACGATGACAGCCGGAAACAGTACACCATTGACCGATGGCGCTGCCGGCGTGCTGCTGGCCTCTGAAGCCTGGGCACAGGAACGCGGCTTGCCCGTCCTGGCATTTCTGCGTTACGGAAAAGTTGCTGCTGTTGATTTTATCAAGTCAGAAGGACTGCTGATGGCACCCGCATATGCCGTATCCAACATGCTGGCCGACGCGAGGCTCGACTTTGACGGCATCGACCTGTTTGAAATCCATGAAGCCTTTGCCGCGCAGACCCTCGCCACCCTCAAGGCCTGGGAATCTCCGGAGTATTGTCGTGAGCGACTTGGGCGGGCTGTGCCGCTGGGACCGATCGACCGCAGCAAACTGAATACCAAGGGTGGCAGCCTGGCCATCGGGCACCCGTTCGGGGCTACCGGGGCGCGTATTCTCGCCAGCCTGGCAAAGATGCTCGATGAACGTGGTTCTGGACGCGGCCTGATTTCTATCTGCACAGCTGGCGGTATGGGTGTAACCGCACTTGTTGAAAAATAATGGTTATCCGCTCAGAGTAAGGGGCGGATTATTGGTTAGTTCAGTGCAATCTGTAGCCGATCGACAGCCACTAACCTCTGACACCACTCATTCTCCATAACCAGTCACGGTAAACAAAGAGCATATGAGCACTATAGATTTAATCCTGATCACCCTTAACTCAATTCTATGGCACAACTCGGTGCTCTTCGCCTTGCTCGGCACCGGTGTGCTGTTCACGGTCTGGAGCGGATTCTGTCAGTATCGTACCCTGACCCATGGCGTGCACGTGATTCGCGGTGTCTATGACAAGCCGGATGATCCGGGCGCAATCAATCACTTTCAGGCCCTGTCGGCTGCATTGTCGGCGACGGTCGGGCTCGGCAACATCGGCGGCGTCGCATTAGCCATCTCGCTCGGTGGCCCGGGTGCTGTTTTCTGGATGTGGGTCGTCGGCTTTTTCGGTATGGCGATCAAGCTGACCGAAGTCACGCTTTCGATGCTGTACCGAAATACGGATGATCCGGACAACCCCCACGGCGGCCCGATGTGGGTCGTCGACAAAGCATTTCGAGCGCGTTCACCAAAACTTGCCGGCCTGGGCCGAGGCTTCGGTATCTTATTCTGCGTGACGCTGCTTATATCGACGATGACGGGCGGCAATATGTTCCAGGCCTGGAATGTTGGCGTCATTACCGAATCCTATTTCGGCATCCCGAGTATCGCGACAGGCATCGTATTGGCCATCATCGTCGGCGCTGTCATCATCGGCGGCATCAAACGTATCGGCGGTGTCGCCGGCAGACTGGTCCCGATCATGCTCGTGCTGTACCTGGTCGCAGGTATCTATGTGTTAATCGTCAATATCAGTGAAATTCCGAGCATGTTTGCGCTGATTTTCCGAGCTGCGTTCTCGCCGTTCGAGTCAACCGGTGCATTTATAGGCGGCACCATGGGTTATGCATTTCTTTTTGGAATGAAACGTGCGCTGTTTTCCAATGAAGCGGGGCAAGGCTCATCGCCCATCGCGCATTCAGCAGCCAAAACTGACGAACCTGTACGCGAGGGTATCGTCGCCGGACTCGAACCATTTATCGACACGATCGTGGTCTGTACGCTGACCGCCCTGATCATCCTGGTTACCGGTGTCTGGAACCGCAGCGCCGAGGCAACCCTCGACATGCCTACCTCCATTGTCGCAACGGCTGATGCGCAGTGGAGTATTGAAACAACCACTACGGTACCGAAACGAACTCACGATGACTGGAAAGCGGGTGATCGAATATTCGTCATCGTACATGGTGATCCAAATCCGCAAAGTGGCAATGATTTAAGCAAGCTGGACGGAACGATTACCACCAGTGCAGCCGGAACCCTGCAGATTTCCTGGGACACCATCGCGAGCTCTGTCAAACCGGAACTGGCAGGGCCGGATATTTTCGTAAGTTATGTCGGCGCAACACTAACGGCACGGGCCTTTGATGCTGTTGTACCCGGACTCGGCAAATGGCTGGTAACTATTGCGGTCTGGTTATTCGCTATCTCTACCCTGATCTCCTGGAGCTATTATGGCGAACAGGGCATCATCTTCCTGGCGGGTGAACGTGCCGTAATACCTTATAAACTCATATTTTGCTCACTGACAATTGTGGCAACGCTGGGTTTTTTAAAGACTGATGCCCAGCTCGACAACCTGACCGGCATCGGCACGGGTATCATGCTGGTTGTCAACGTACCTATCATGTGGCTCCTCGGTCGCCAGGCGATGGTCGCTTACAAAGACTATTTCGCACGCCTTGAAAGTGGGCGCATGGGACCGGAACACTCCCCACCGTCGCTGGAAGACCTGATCAGCGGCAAAGACGTAGAGTAGGCTGGCGAAGCCGGAAGCTTACCCCTACGGTCACAAGCCTATACTTGGCGATATATCAACCGCCGATCTCTCCCAATGCATACAGAATCAGCAACGGCATAGTCGCGAATGAAATCAGTGTCGATATAACGATCGCACCCGCCACGTCTTCCGGGTGGCGATCATAACGGGCTGCGAGCAGGAAATTAAATACAGCCAGTGGCATCGCACTTTCAATGATGATGACACCGCGCATCGTGCCTTCAAGTCCGAATAATTCCGCAACACCGATACCGACCAGCGAGCCGAGCAACAGACGTAAGATTGCAATACCGACAGCCTTGCCCGGGCGTGTGATTTGAAAGCTTGCAAGCGAGTAACCAAGCGCGAGCAACATCAGCGGAATTGCCAGGCCGGCCAGTAATTCGACGGTATTTGCCAACGGTTTTGGTAACGGTGTATCGGTTGCCAGCAAACCTATACCGATCAGAGCGGTATAGATCATCGGCGTCGTCACCAATGTCCGCCAGGCAGGCTCGCGACCCTGAAATAGCGGCCCGAATACAAACTGCGAAACCGAATAGATCAAATAGACGGCAACCGCGAGGCCCAGTCCTTCGTTACCGAACGCAAAATAGCACAGCGGCAGACCCAGGTTGCCGGTGTTGCCGAAGACTACCGGTGGCAGGAAACTACGCAGCGGCTGACCGGCTATTCTGAGCGCAGCCCCGCCAACGACCGTGCAGATTCCAAGTACCGTAATAGCACTGGCCAGAATTATCACGAAATCAGCAGGCTCAAATTCCAGGTTCGCTATGCCGTTTAAAATCAGACACGGCGCGCCAATATTCATGATGATCCGGGTCAGAAATTCACGCTCAAACGGCAGGCCTGATTTTGCCCAGCCGTAACCGAGCAGGGCACATAGCAATACCGGAGCAATAATAGGAATGAGTTGCTCAAACAAAAACTTTTATCTCACGTAGGTTGTTCCCGAAACCGTTATGCTACGCGTCCACTGAAGACAATAATATGGAGCACACCACATGGGTGAAATGATTCAACTGACAACCGAAGACGGGCACCTGCTGGCAGCGTACCAGGCAACCCCAAAAGAAACTCCGAAAGGCGGTATCGTCATCGTGCAGGAAATCTTTGGTATCACTGACCATATCAGACGTGTCACTGATCAATATGCCAAACACGGCTATCTCGCCATCGCGCCGAGCCTGTTCGACCGCGTACGGCCCGATATTGTTCTGGACTATTCCAATATCGACGAGGGTCGTTCGATCATGATGGGGCTTGATCAGAACCAGGTCGTTACCGACATTAAAGCCAGCGTGGGTGCGGCACAAAAGGCCGGCAAGGTTGCCGTAATCGGTTACTGCTGGGGCGGTGCAATAGCCGACCTCGCCGCCTGTCGCCTGGAAATCGATGCTGCAGTTGCCTACTACGGACGCATGATTGTCGATTGGCTTGACGAACAACCACGCTGCCCGACCATTTATCACTTTGGCGCAAAAGACCCGCTTATTCCGCAGGATGTAATTGAAAAAATCAGCCATGCGCGTGCGGATAATCCGTCATATGTTTATGCGGATGCGGGCCACGGGTTTAACTGCGATGAACGAGAAGATTTTGAGCCTGTTAGTGCGAAGCTCGCATTGGATAGAACACTGGAATTTCTGGGGCGGGTTTTGTAGCGGGGACCAGGTAGCCGTTCTTTAGTTTTCAGATTTTCCCCGGGCGGTATTTTTCAATGCCGTACCCCAGATATGTCCAAGGTATTTTGTGTCCGTATACCCTTCCAAAACCTTAAAGCCGCTCCTGCGGCGTTTTGGAAGGGTATACGGACACAAAATACCACCCAGGGAAAGGGAAGGAAAAAGGAAAAAATCAAAAACCAACCCCACCCTCATCAACAACCTCATTCCGCAACACTCCAATCTTATCGATGTCGACCTCAACAATATCCCCGGGCTGCAGCCAGACCTGAGGACCCCGTGCCACACCGACACCACTGGGTGTGCCGGTAGCAATAACATCCCCGGGTTCAAGCTGACAAATTGCCGACAGGTACTCTATCAACGCCCCGATATCGAAACACAAGTCATCGATACGCCCGGATTGCATGACCTGTCCGTTAACCCTTGTCTGCAATGTCAATACATACGGATCCGGGATCTCATCGGTAGTCACCAGCCACGGACCCATGGCGCCACTGTGGCGAAAGTTCTTGCCGGCAACGAATTGTGATGTATGACGCTGATAATCGCGTACTGAACCATCCAGAAAGCACGTGTAACCGGCAACAAAATCGAATGCCCGGTCGGCCGACACATGACGAGCCCGGTGCCCGATCACTACAGCCAGTTCGCCCTCAAAATCATAATGTGTCGAGGCGCGGGGACGGATGACGGGTCGATCATGGCCGACGAGACTGTCCGGGAAGCGGGTAAACAGCGTCGGATAGGTCGGTTGGTCTCGACCCATTTCCTTGATATGAGCAACGTAATTCATACCTATACAGAAAATCTTGCCAGGATTCGGTAACGTCGGGACCAGCAGCACTTCATCAGCAGCTACCGGATCAGTTGCTGCGGCTGCAGCCTCAGCATAGGCATTAGCGGCAATGACGCTGTACAGATCCGTGAAGCGAGTGCCCACGATGGGCCGAATACAGCCATTCTCGACCAGGCCGAAGCCTGCTCCGTTCTGATTGGCAAAACTGGCAAATCTCATATGTTGTCCTCTCATCGGGCCGCTATTACGGTTCACGCCAATCTGAAGGCGCCGAAAACACGGGCAACGATTTGGCTGTATTATAGGCAGGTAATGCAGATCCGGATCGATGCCTGCCGGTGATCCGGTCGCTTCCCCTTAATACCTGTTGCATGACCGTTCACCCGCGACCGGTCCTGCGGCCCGATGATGCACTGAAAAAAATATTCATTACCAGCACCGCAACTAATGACACAGAAAAAACCAGGAAAAGGCGGCCGTAATCTGACCCAGGGACCCGTCGGCGGATCGATTCGTTCGCTGATGATTCCGATGCTGGTCGGCATGGTCGCGCTGCTGTCTTATAACATCGCGGATACCTATTTTGTCGGCCAGCTCGGCACCATGGAGCTGGCGGCCATCAGCTTCACCTTCCCGGTCAGCTTTATTGTCGGCACCGTCACGATGGGACTCGGCATCGGCACAGCCTCTGTCTGCTCACGCTTATTTGGCGCAAAGAAATTTGCTGACGTTGAACGTGTAGCCATCCATGCGATGCTACTCGGCATTACGACCGGCCTGGTCGTCGTTACCATAGGACTTTCAACGATCGATCCGCTGTTTACCCTGCTCGGTGCGGATGATACGACATTGCCGGTCATTCGCCGTTACATGAAGATTTACTACTGGGGCGGCATTTTCCTCGTCGTGCCCATGATCAGCAATTCGGTCCTGCGCGCATCCGGGAATGCAAAAACGCCCGCAATGATCATGACGTTTTCGGCTGTCTTCAATGTCATACTTGATCCAATCCTGATTTTCGGCCTGTTCGGCTTTCCCCGTCTCGAAGTCGAAGGCGCTGCAATTGCTACCGTAGTTTCCAATATCGGTACGCTGGTCGCCTCTATCCTCGCCGTAACCTACAAGGAACACCTGATCACATTCAGGCACTTGTGGCTCAGCAAGGTAATCGATTCGTGGCGACGCATCCTTCATGTTGGATTGCCATCGACGGCCAGCAGCCTGATTGCACCGATCACAACCGCATTCATTACCTATCAGGTTGCACAGTTTGGTCAGGAAGCCGTTGCCGGCTTCGGTGTCGCATCGCGTGTCGAAGGCCTGGTACTGATGGCGATCATGGCACTGAGTGCAGCCGTCACACCGTTCGTTGGCCAGAACTTTGGCGGCCAGCAATATGACAGGGTCAAACAGGGCGTACGCTGGTGCTATCGTTTTTCACTCGTCTACGGGCTGATCGTTGCAGCCATCCTGGCCCTGATTTCGAGCTATATTGCCGGGGTTTTTACCGACGATCCGATAGCTATCGCAACTGCACAATTGCATTTAAAAATTGTACCGATCAGCTACCTCGGGCTCGGCATGGCCATGACGGCCAACAGTTCATTCAATGCTATCGGCAAACCCATGCCTGCCATGTTTGTGTCACTGACACGTACCATTCTTGTCTATGCACCGCTCGCCTTCCTGCTCGCCAAACAGTTTGGCCTGGTCGGCGTATTTGCAGCCGCCTGTACAGCTAACCTTGTCGCCGGCGGTCTTGGTCGAATCTGGTTCCGGCTCGCTTACGCACAAACCGTGGCCGAAGATAAAGCCGTGCTGAAAACCTGAATATTGGTGGCCATGGTATTGCAACTGGAAGTCACTGATGCGGGCCCTGACAGGCACACTGCCGGCATCTGACTGCAATTATTAGGGGTTATTATCTGCCACCTATGAAACGCTGGCTTATCATCGGTTTACTCGCCTTTACCGGCAATATCTGTGCCGCTGAGACGACACTTACACTGGTTAGCAGCTGGAACCGTCAACAGAACTTCACGGCCTTGTTCATGGACTATGTCGATGCCGTTAATGCGGTCGGTAAAGGTGTAGTACAAATTGACTTTCGCGGTGGCCCGGAAGTTATCCCGCAACGACAGTTATTTTATGCCTTAAGGCGTGGTGTCATAGATATGGCATTTGGAGGCATCACGTATTATCGGGGTGTGCTGCCCGAGGGCGATGCAATCTTCGCCTCGACGATCACCCCGATGCTGGCCCGCAAAAGTGGTGCACTCGATGCGCTGCAACCGTACTGGCACGACCGTGTCAACGCACACCTGATTGGCTGGATGCAGTCGGGCGTTGGCGTCAATATTTATCTTGCCGACCCACCGCAGTTTCGTGCTGACGGCATGCCAGACCTGTCGGGCCTGAAGATCCGAACATCGCCGTCAAACCGCGAAATTCTGACCCGGCTGGGTGGGCGCGCCATTCAGATTGCCGTCAAGGAAATCTTCACGGCATTACAGCGGGGCACCGTTGACGGCCTCGCTTTTACAACTACCGGGTTCCCGGATCTCGGCGTGCAGCGGTTTGTCAAATATCGTATTGATCCTGCATTCCTGCAACTGGCAATCTGCCTGCAAATCAACCTGGACACATGGAATCAACTCAGCACAGAAGCCCAGCAAGTCTTGACCGAACAGGCCATGATCTATGAACGTCAGAGTCGCGAGACTTTTTTCAGGATTCAGGATCAGGAACTCGCCTTACTTGCAGAGCAGGGTCTGACCGCGGTCGAGATACCAGCCGGGTCAGGAGATGAGTACCGGGCGCTGGCCCATGACGTTGTCTGGGAGCGTCTTGCCAAGCGCGCACCCGAATCTGCCGCGATACTAAGACCATTGTTTTATCCCCAGGACAAACCATGATTCACGGGTATAACCGTCTGATCAACGGGCTGGCAAATGTGGCCGGCCTGATCATTGCCGCCGTTTGTCTGCTGATTGTCTACGATGTCATTACCCGTAACCTTGGGCTACAGCCTCCCGCCTCAACGGTCGCGTTAACCGAATATGCGATGCTGTACTTCACGATGGCCGCAGCACCATACCTCGTGCGAACCAAGGGCCACATTGTGGTCGAGATTGTGTATCTGCGTCTGTCCCTCGCCGCCCGGCGCAGGCTCGACAAGTTTATACTTGTCCTGTGCATGCTTGCTGCACTGATCGTAGCGATACTCGCATTCATCCTGCTCCTCGAATCACTCCAACGTGGGGAGATCGAGGTACGCTCACTCGATGCCCCGCGCTGGATACTGTTCGCTCCGCTGTTTGTCGGCTTTCTGTTAATGGCCACCGAATTTCTGCGCCTGCTGCTCAGATCCGATTCTGTATTCTCATCCGCGACCGGGCCAAAGGAATCATTCTGACCAGGCTATGACTCCAATCACAACAGGAGCACTGATTTTTGGGCTTGTCATGATGATGATGGCGCTCGGCATTCCGATCGCCTTCAGTTTCCTGGTGGCCAACCTGGTCGGTGCATTTTTACTCATGGGCAACGTGGCAGGATTACTGCAACTGGTCGATAACTCGACCAGCCTGATCACAACCTTCACGCTGGTCGCAATCCCGATGTTTGTGCTGATGGGGGCACTGTTATTTCACAGTGGCCTGGCGCTGCGCGTTTTCGATGCGCTCGATGCGTTATTTGGGCGAATTCCCGCACGGCTCAGTTACCTGACAGTAGCCGGCGGGACAACGTTTTCAACACTGACCGGCTCGACGATGGCCAACACGGCGATGCTCGGTTCACTGATGGTGCCGGAGATGAAACGGCGTGGTTATGCCCCGTACATGGCGATGGGTCCGATCATCGGTACGGGTGGACTCGCGATGCTGATCCCACCCTCATCACTCGGCGTATTGCTTGGCAGTCTCGCTCGCATCGATATCGGCGCGCTGTTGATAGCTGGACTGATCCCAGGGCTGATCCTGGCGGGACTTTATTGCCTGGTTATTTTTATTCAGGCCCGCATGAACCCCTCGTGCGCACCAGTCTACGAGGTCGAATCAGTCAGCGCGGCGAAAAAGCTGAAACTGTTCATCACCAATATCCTGCCGCTGGGCATCGTTATTTTCGCTGTTGTCGGCTTTATCCTGTTGGGCCTCGCCACACCGTCCGAAGCCGCCGCGTTCGGCGCACTGTCGGTGGCCGTACTGGCAGCCGCCTTTCGCCGTCTTAACGTAGCTGTATTGCGTAATGCACTGCTCAGTACCGTCTCCGTCACCGGCATGGTATTTCTGTTGATTGTTTGTTCCTCGGTCTTCAGTCAACTGCTGGCATTCAGCGGTGCCAGCGGAGCAGTTATCGACTGGGCGATTTCAATTGAGGGTGGAGCGCTGGTCAAGCTGCTATTGATGTTTGCTGTACTGCTGCTGCTCGGCATGTTCATGGATCAGATTTCGATTCTGCTGATCACCATCCCGGTTTTCTTTCCGCTGGCCAATGCACTTGGTTTCGATATTGTTTGGTTCGGAATCGTCGTGCTGCTGGCGCTCGAAATGAGCCTGACGACGCCACCATTCGGGCTATTGCTGTTCCTGATGCTCGGCGTCGCGCCGAAGGGTACAACTTTGCCACAGGTTGCACTGGCGGCAGCACCGTACCTGCTCAGCGATGCCGTACTGCTGGTATTGCTGGTGTTGTTTCCCGCACTGGCCCTGTTCCTGCCGGGCTTACTATAAAAATACACCTGAGCCTGATTATCAGTGCAACTGCCTGGCCAGACAAAGTGTTGCTGCCATGATGAGGCGGTGCTGTCTCATGTTTGTCTCCTTTCAGGCTTATTGCCGTGGGCGGAGCCATTTTCGCCTGTAGTGGCCGGCTGGTTATGGAGTATCGGTGGATTCGACCCTGATAGTTTCCTCAATAACTATAGTGCCTTCTGAGTCTTTAACCACTTTATGCGCCTGGTGTCCTGACTCATCATAAGAATAGGTTTCTGAGAATTCTATTGCGCCTTTTTCGTATGCTTTGAAAATTACTATGCGCTCCTGATCATCAAATACAGCCTCATAGTAATTATAGTTCTGATAAACCTCTTCAATGTTTTTCTCATCGCCAAGCTCCGCTATACCATTGTTACTCGTATATTCATTTGAATAGTACGAAGCACCTGCATGTATCTCATAGGGTTTAAACTGGCCCGCACAAAGCATGGCCGGGGATACCATGACCATAGCCATGCACAGAATGATTTTATTCATAACAAGTTATAGCCCCAATAATAATCCCTGCAGATATTCGATCTCGCCAACCGAAACATAGGACCAGCCCTTTTTCCCGGTACCCATATATTTGAAATCCAGCTCAACAGACTTTTCTGTCTCCTCACTTGCCCCTCCCTTGAGTTGCAACAGAGCCCGAAGTCCCCGCCGGATCCGTCGGTGGCGCATACGGAAACTCCAACGCTGCCATAAACCCAAACCTGATCCAAGCTGTCTCTGCATGGCCGCTAATTGAAGATGGGCAAGCACAAACAACCGGGCATATTGGCTGATCTCCTGCGCTGATAAATTCCTTTTATTCATGGTTTCCCACAATACTGAAGAGGAAAAATTTTATCCCAGCCGAGCAACCAAGTCAGGTATGCCGGGAATTACCACCAAGTGCCTCAATCTTATTTTTCCTGATCTCAAATATCGCCGGCTGCCTCAATCTCGAGCAGTAATTCACGGCGACAGACATCACCGCGCAGAAACACAATATTTGGATCATCAACCAGATGATCACGCAAAGCGGTCTCTATTTCTGTTACCTGGGCAGGTCGGCGAATGTAGATGCGCAGGTATCCATCAGTGAGCGTCTGGCCTTGGCCGTTACTTGTCTGTGTCGCATGGCGGGCCTGCTGAATCAATTCATCGAGATTGCGCAAGGTCTCAGCTGTTTGCTGCGCCGGATCATCCAGGTGCATCGACTGGTGGCCGATAATGCTTGCTGTTCCGGACATGAGGATTCGGTAACCGGACTCGGCGACGACCAAGACGGCGCGCGAAAAGGATGGACTACTGGGGCCAAATTCGCGGGGATATTTATATGCACTGGTCTGACGCGGATTCTCGATCATCCGGCATTGATGACGTGCGGCAATCATAGTAATTGTGAGTGGCGTACCTTCATCGGTACCAATCGCTGTTGCTGCTGGTAATAGCTCACCCTCATGGGCAAATCCGCCAAAAGCGACAGCGCGACCGGCGGTAAACTGACGATACATTTCGAGGTCACCACTGCCGGCATTGATACCGGGAAAATAATTCCAGACCCTGACCAGGTTTGGATAATTGCGCTCCCGTGTAAGCTGCAGCAGTTCACGATAGACCTGCGTGATCAGTGCTTTGAAATCCGCGACCGGCGCCAGGTCAATCTCGACATGTATGGCCAGATAATCAGCACATTGTGCAATCGCGAAATCACCGACTCTTTCACTGCTGACAGGACTGTCAGTAACCCAGATCTCATCAGGGGCCGGCTGACCTATCGAGTCAATGTGTAGCTGAAAAACGTTGTCACCGGACTCACGTTCCGGATTTGTGCCAAATCGGAAGCGAAATAATTCGTTACACAATCGGGAGACACCCGGCTCATCCACTGCCTGTCGAACGGAAAGACCCGATACCGGAGATTTTGCCATGACTACCATTGTTCTACACAATTGAGTTCCTGAAAACATGCTGCAGCATGATTATCACAAACTTTGCGGAATCCATGATAGCTGCTTTACGCTACCAGTATATTACTACTTAACAGCCCTGCATCCGGCACACGAAAAGACAGCACGTCCCAGGCCTGCCTGACTGCGGCCTCGACATATTTACATACACGGTGAATTGACGCGCCAGGCGCGCAGTGGGAAAGATTTGTCTTCAGCTCCTGAGGCAATCACGAACAAATTGCCGCCGATCCTCCGGGTAAGACCAGGCTTCAGAGACCATGTTGTCATTTAGCCACTTCATGATGGGCTCCCGGTCACTGGTAAGCGGCAGGAATTCTTCGAGTCGCTCAGAAATGCGGGCCGACTCCTGTTCACTAATCTTGGCACGATTTAACGTGTGGCGTTGAATACGCGGCACATGCTCGTACGCATAATCGAACACGGCTTCTAGCAACAATGCAGTGCGTGCATTGGTTCGCTGTGACGCAGACAAAGACATATAATTCTTATAGATACCCTGCGCACGGTAATGACGCAGTGACGTAATTTTATTCTTAGTCATCCTTCCCGATCCTGTCACTTATTATTTTGCATCCAATATAGCGAAAAAATCGCTGAATATTGGCAGAGTTAACAAAATCCAAGATGTCTTTCAACTGTTTGCTCAAACGTGACAATTAGGGTCTGATAACCCGGTTATGACAACAACTATCTTCGGCCAGTTTCTCGAATTCAGCGTCCCGACAGACGATATTCAGGCATCGTTGAATTTCTACCTTGAGCTTGGCTTCTCTGAGCTGTCCGTCGGTGATATCCGTGACTACCACTATGGCGTTGTAACAGACGGCCGTATTGCAATCGGCCTGCATGCCGGCGGCATTGATGAGCCGGCCCTGTCATTTATTAAATCTGACGTTGCATCATACCTGCAGTGCATAAATCCCGATGACGATGAAATATCTTTTTCGCGACTCGGCAGCGAGATATTTAACGAAATAGGGGTACATACTCCGGATGGACACTTGCTGATCATGATGGAGACACGAACATTTTCACGAGCCGATCTGTCGGAACTACCGGCCCCGGTAATTGGTCATTCAGTCGAGATCAGTCTCGGTTGCCACGATGCCTGCGAAACAACGAACTATTGGACTGATGCCGGCTTCATGGCACTTTCCGATACAGCGGATGATGCGATCGAGTTGCTCACGCCGGGCCTGCGTCTCGGGCTGCAGACACATTTATCCCCCGGACAATCGGCACTGCGCTTCATGTCTGCGGATCTCAGCCAGACCCTGACGGTACTCGAACAACGCAACCTGGCGGTACGTCAAATTGGCCCAAACCATCGCCTGACGGCACCGGAAGGCACACATCTGGACCTTATAGCGGCCGAATACTGACGAATTCAGCCCTTGCCGCGTAATTGATCGAGAATGGCTTCATTTTCGAGTGTCGATGTATCCTGCGTGATCTCATCGCCGCGGGCGATCGTTCGCAGTAAGCGGCGCATGATCTTGCCCGAACGGGTCTTCGGCAAATTCTCGGTAAAGCGAATCTGATCGGGCTTGGCAATCGCACCGATCTCCTGACCAACCCAGCCACGCAATTCAGCCACCAGCGCCGGCTCTTCATCACCACTCGGCCGTTCGCCGCGCAAAACAACATAAGCAAAAATACCTTCACCCTTGACGTCATGCGGAAACCCGACAACGGCTGATTCGACAACCCGGTCATGTGCGACGAGTGCTGATTCGACCTCCATCGTACCAAGACGATGGCCGGAAACGTTGAGTACATCGTCTATGCGGCCCATCATCCAGATGTAACCATCTGTATCGCGGTGCGCGCTGTCGCCGGCAACGTAGTAACGATTCTGAAATTTTTCCCAATATGTTTCTATATAGCGGTCATTATCACCCCAGATCGTTCGCAGCATCGATGGCCAGGGTTTCTTGATAACGATGTAACCGCCTTCATTCGGTGAAGTAACCGGCTCACCGGCCTCATCAACAATATCGACATCTATCCCCGGTAACGCTTTGGTGCAAGAACCCGGCTTTGTTGGGGTAGTCCCCGGCAACGGGGAAATCATGATTGCACCGGTCTCGGTCTGCCACCACGTATCGACGATCGGGCAACGCTGCCCGCCGATCACCTCGTGGTACCACATCCACGCTTCCGGATTGATCGGCTCGCCAACCGTACCCAGCAGTCGAAGTTTAGACAGATCATATTGCGCCGGAATATCGTCGCCAAACTTCATCAAAGCACGGATTGCTGTGGGCGCTGTATAAAAAATTGTCACGCCGTGACGCTGACAGATACTCCAGAAGCGACCCCCATCCGGCACGGTCGGAGCACCCTCATACATCAATATTGTGGCGCCAGCTGCCAGCGGACCGTAGGCAACATAGCTGTGACCGGTCACCCAGCCCACATCGGCCGTACACCAAAAAATATCATCATCGTGCAGGTCGAAAATCCACTGACTCGACAGTTTGGCATTCAACAGGTAGCCGCCGGATGAATGCTGAATGCCTTTCGGCTTGCCGGTCGAACCTGACGTATACAGCAAAAACAACGGGTGTTCGGCATCGACAGCCACCGGCTCACAAATTGCGGTATGCCCGCCAATTGCATCCGACCACCAGATATCCCGGCCGTCTTGCATCGATACGCCGCAATCGGCGCGGTTGAGGACGATAACCGTCTCGATCGTGTCGCAACCTTCTGCCAGCGCCTCATCTGCCGCCGCCTTTAGCTCAATGACATGCCCGCCACGAAATCCGCCGTCAGCGGTAATCAACAACTTCGCCCCGGCATCGATAATCCGGTCACGCAGCGAACTGGCCGAAAAACCACCAAAGACGACCGAATGAATCGCACCGATGCGGGCACACGCCTGCATCGCGATAACCGTCTCCGGTACCATCGGCATATATATAACGACACGATCACCAGCCGAAACACCCTGAGCCTGCAGTGCATTTGCAAACTGGCTGACAGCATCGGTCAGTTCCCGATACGTCAGGCGCCGCTGATCACCACCTTCACCCTCAAAAATAATTGCAGCTTTGTCGCCCCGCTCAGCAAGGTGGATATCAAGACAGTTGTAGGACACGTTAAGATGCCCATCCGTAAACCATCTGTAATTTGGCGCATCAGAGGCATCGAGTATGTCTGTGAACGGTGTCTCCCAGTGAATTTCCTGCTGTGCCAGCCGCCCCCAGAAAGCCTCATGATCGGCAGCCGCCTCAGCGTATAACGCCTCTGCAGCCGAAGGTTGCAGGCGAGCAGCTGAGATAAATTCATCGCTCGGAGGAAATTTACGCTGTTCGTGCAGAAGTGATTCGATACTTTTGTCATTCATCCAGAATCTCCGGGCAATCAAGCCAATATTTTCTATTCAGGCCAGTAATTTGCCAAGTAACTCGATAACCTGAAATTTATAACCACCGCCGAACAGATTGTAGTGATTCAGAAGATGATAAAGATTATATAAGTCGCAACGCCGCTGAAAACCAGCATCAAGTGGCCATGACTCATTGTAGGCTGCATAAAATTCCGGCCCGAACCCACCGAATAATTGCGTCATCGCAAGGTCGGTTTCCCGGTCGCCATAATATATCGCAGGATCGTAAATCACCGGTTCTTCACCATAAGTGGCGCCCCAGTTACCGCCCCACAGATCGCCATGCAACAGCGAGGCGACCGGCTGATAGTCGATAAAAAAATCGGCAAGACGTTCGCGCAGACGCTGCCCATCGGCCTGAATCGATGCGCCAATGCCGTTCTCGGCCGCTAGCTGCAATTGATATCCAAGCCGTGCATGACTGAAAAACCTGACCCAATCATCTGACCAGCCGTTAATCTGCGGGGTACTGCCAATCGTATTATCACGATGCCAACCGAATTGTGGTTTGAGTTGCCTGTGCAGCTGTGCGAGCGCATACCCGCAGGCCTGTCCGGCAGCAGTGGTTTTGTGACCCAGCTCTATATGTTCCAGTAACAGGAATGACAGGTCGCCACCAACGCTGGCCAGGATCGGCTCGGGCACACGGATTGCATCTGCCCGGCGTAGCGCTTCAAGCCCCTCGCGCTCGGCAACAAACATTTCGAGTGCTGATCCGGCATTGGTTTTCAAAAGATAAATAGCACCGCGGAGCGTCGTTAGCCGATAACTGCGATTAATACTTCCACCACCGACTATCTCGACCGTATCCGGATCAATTCGACCGACTGTATCCGCAATGATCTCGAATACCGCCTCATTGATGTTGTGAATAGGGATATCCACCCGTTATTAATATGAGTCGGCAATGCGTTGCGCTTGCCGGCGCAGCGATTGGCCAAAGCCGACATCGTCATACAGCGTATTCAATGCACTCAGATTTGGCGCCTGGCGCGCCAGAATATCGTCATGGTCGGGTAGCGGAACATCGAAACGAATCCTGGTCAGCTCTCGACACATGCGCACCTGATCATGATAAGGCTCTAGTTTCGCGCCGAGTTTTGCGGCACCCCGGACATTGACATTTTCGACGCTGTCGAGATTTTCGTACAACTCATCAAGAGAATCGAAGTGTTGCAATAATGCACTGGCAGTTTTTGCTCCGACCCCGGGGGCCCCCGGAATATTATCAACACTGTCACCAGCAAGTGCCAGGTAATCAACCATCTGGTCAGCGCGTACGCCAAATATATCCGGCACATCATCGTGACCGATCTGCTTGTCACTACCATCCCACATCATGTCACCGACTTGCAGGAGTTGTAACAGGTCCTTGTCACGACTCAGGATTGATACACACCGACCGGCTTCCCGGGCCCGGCCGGCCAGCGTACCGATCAGATCGTCAGCCTCGAAGCGGCTATTGGAACATTCGTTAACGCCGAGCGAGCGAGTCACAGCACGACACTGTGCAAACTGTCGCTTGAGTTCCTCGGGTGCCGGGTCTCGGTTGGCCTTGTAGGCCGGATAAATTTCACAGCGAAATGATTCATCAAGACTTTCGTCAAATGCAGCGACCACCGAGTCGGGTTGCACCGATTCGAGAAAATCACTCAGAAACCGCGTATAGCCATACACAGCATTTACCGGGTAATCATTCGGACAGGTCATCGTGTCCGGCACGGAAAACCAGGCCCGGAAAATAAATATGCTGGCATCAATCAGGTACGTCATGCTCAATAGCCCCGCCGACGGAGTTTAACGCTAACCGGATGATCGGGATAATGTGCCAGGAACTCATCAAGCCGGGTGCCGGCCTCGTTATTAGACCCACTGGTATACAACCGTACAATCTCGCGCAACATCGACTCGGAATCATCCTCTGTCTGCAGCTTATCGATAGATTCCCAATCCTTTTTTGATGCCACCGGGCTCGACGCGGTCAGCGCAGGTTCTTTGGCCGTGGATTCGTTACTCCTCTCCATCTCCTGCAACCGGAACCGACCGCTGTCGCTCTTCGTTTTCAGCATGGCAACGTATTCAGCTACGATCAGCAACGCAGCATCCTGATCAATACTTTGCTCTGCTGATCCGAGTATCGAAACTGCCATCGGTGCATCCTTGAGTTCAATCGACCTTGAGCGACCCGTTACCGTAACCTCCTCGATAACCTGCTCAGATTGTTGCTCTTCCCTCATGTTTTTCATTTCTAATGTACGTTGCGGCAAGCTCCGGGCAAGTTGCTCATAGAAGACTGGCTCGGATTGCCCCTCAAGCGTGCTGTCAGATTCTTTCGACACAGTCACTACCTGCTCGTAACGTACCGGTGAATCAACGCCGATCTTCATGACCAGCGAAAATGACAGCAACACGGTCGCCGCCAATGCGACGGGCTTGAGCCAGCCACCCGGCGGTCCAAACTCGAGCCGGTGAACTTTTGCTGCGTCACGTGCCGCGGCCAGAATGTGCTCATCAAGTTCTACCGGCGGCTGTTCACTGCCGAGCGCCTGGTAGCGATCAGCCAATTCTGATTCCCCGGCCAGGAATGCAGCAAATTCCTTGTCATCTCGTTGGTCGGTCACGCTTTGTCCCTGTTCCGGATCAGCTGCTGACGCAATTTGCTGAAGGCATAACGCAATCGGCTCTTGGCCGTCTCCGTACTAACGCCGGTCACGTGCGCGATATCAGCAAGCGACAACCCGGACTCCTGTTTAAGTATAAAGGCTTCACGTTGTTCATCCGGCAAATTGGCCAGTGCAGACCGAAATTGTTCTACAGATTCGTTATAGATCGCCTCCGCTTCCGGGTTGGCCGTAGCTGTCGCCGGCAATCCGGCCACATCGATATCATCACCGATAACCTGTTGCGTTATCTTATACGCAGATCGCCGACTCAGATCGATGAGACAGTTGTGAGCCAGCCGATACATATAAGTTGTAAATTTTGCGCTCGGCTCGTAACGATCTTTCGTCCTGATGATCTTCATCCATACTTCCTGCGCCAGTTCTGCAGCGGGTTCAGTGCCGAGCCCCCGGCGCAGGAAATACCGATACAACGGTCCCTTGTGGCGCGCGTACAAAACCTCGAAGGCCTGAACTTCACCATCTCGATACCTGACCATCAATACCTTGTCATCGGGCCTGTTCGCCATACCCGGCAGCATAAGGGAAAATGAGGTCGCAGGGTTTTTCAAAACTCCTGGGAGACTCGAAGGCCCTGCGGTGTCAGAGAGTCAGCCAGCCTGACAAGACCGAGAAACTCCCCACGGTAACCAAACGGATCATCGCCGCGCGCCCCGGCAGCCAATTCGGCAACATCGGCCAACTCATAATTACCGACATACTCACCACCCGAAAGCAACTGACCAAATGCAGCCACCGCCGTGGCAAACCGAAACTCGTCACCTGCCACAGCGAATGTCTCGATATCGGCCACCTGAACCGGCTGCTCGATCAGCCGACTCCTGGAGCCGCCGGGCGCCTTATAACGCAAACGAACAAAGGCCAGCTCATCCGCCTGACTATGACTTTTTTCCTGCTGTTGGGTATAGCGCAACGGATCGACCAGCCGCGCTTTACTGTCCTGCAGTGCGAGTTCATACAACGCAGTTACCGTGTGACCAGCACCGATTTCCCCGGCATCAACCTTGTCGTTATTGAAATCTTCACGACGCAGCAACCGATTCTCATAACCAATCAAGCGATACTCCGCGACAACTGCAGGATTGAACTCGACCTGAATCTTAACGTCACTGGCAATAGTGAGCAACGTACCCGTCAGTTGTTCCACGAGCACCTTGCGGCCTTCATTCAAGGTATCGATATACGCATGGTTGCCATTACCGGCATCCGCCAGTTGCTCCATCAGGTGATCGTTATAGTTGCCGGATCCAAAGCCAAGTGTCGTCAGTGAAATATTTTTCTTTCTGTACCGTTCGACGATATCGATCAGCGCATTGAAATCGACCGTACCCACATTAAAATCTCCATCGGTCGCGAGCATGACGCGATTAATGCCACCGTTGATAAATGCCTGCTCAGCCATTTGATAGGCGAGCCGAATACCGCTCGCACCGTTAGTGCTGCCGCCGGCCTGCAGACGTTCGAGCGCACCCAGAATTGTCGCCTGCTCAATGCCCGATGTAGGCCCCAGGACAACCCCGGAAGAACCGGCATAAACCACCATCGATACCCGATCCTGGTGGGTCATTTGTCTTGTCAGCAACTTCAGCGCATTCACCAGCAGCGGTAATTTTTGCGGTGAATTCATGGATCCTGACACGTCGACAAGGAACACGAGATTGGCAGCCGGGCGCGCCGCTGCCGGCACTTCGAAGCCCTTTATTCCTATCCGCATCAGGACCTTATCCGGATTCCACGGTGCCGGTGCCGTCTCAGTTGTGACGCTGAAAGGAACCTCCTTGCTATCCGGAAGCGGATAGTCATAAGCGAAATAATTGATCAATTCTTCGGTTCGCACGGCATCCTGTGGCGGCAATGATCCACTGTTCAGGAACCGGCGCACATTCGAGTAGGCACCCGTATCAACATCGAAACCGAACGTCGACACGGGCTGCTCACTAACGAGTCGCAGCGGATTTTGTTCGACGTGGGCATAGTTTTCCCGATCGGGCGATGCAACGGAATATTGCAACGACAGCTGTACCGGATAAACAGAGTCCCTGGACTTCAAGCGGCTCGCGGCAGCCATCGGTATATCCTTCCGTTCGGCCAGCTTCGAGTGGGCTGTGACTACTTCCTCCTGAACGACCAACCGACCACTCGCGGGACCGTGCTCGACAGGGGGTACTGGTATCTCTCCTACAGAATCAATCGACTGCACAAGCCTGGAATCCGACTCGGCATCAACCGATTTTTGCCCCGTAGAGGATTCATTACGCGGCCCGCTGCACGCGGCCAGCAATAACAGCACAACGACTGTATTGGTGGCATGCCGCAGGTTATCTAATTGACATAATTTCATGGTCCCAGACCTCCATCGTCCAGTTTCATTGGTTTACGTCGGTTATAAACGCACCAACACGACAGATGGGGTTAAGGTTTGCAGAAATAATGAAAAGGAGCCGGACGGAAAAGGCCGGCCAGGGAAAGTGTCAATTAAGGGCTCGGAGCCACCCCGGATCAATCATGAATTTCCCGATGCTGCCCAATACCTTCATTCAGCGTAATAACCAGCCGCGCCCGTAGCGGACTGGATCGGGAAATATGCGCAAGCAGGAACTCCATCTGGTCGGCAAGAACCCGGCGTCCCTTCAGATAAATATACTCGGCATAGGTCGGTGTAAACGGAACGGCGATCAGTTCCATGCCGGCCTGCTCCGGCGTCCTGCCCCCCTTGTGGTTATTACACCGGCGGCACGCGGTAACGACGTTGCGCCACTTGTCGGTACCCCCCTGGCTGACCGGGCGAACATGGTCACGGGTCAGATCACGGGTCAGAAAATGTCCGCCACAATACAGGCACAGGCTGGCATCGCGCTTAAACAGTGTCTTGTTATTGAGGGGCGGAACATAGCGATCGCGTAATTCGGGGCCCCCTGACGACTTGCCGACGGTGGCAATAATAGAATTTACATCGACCGTGCTGCGCTGGCCGGTAACGGCGTTATAGCCACCACGCACGCGGTATAACAGGGAACCACACGCATAGGCAACCTGATCCGTATGGTACAGACGGACAGCATCACGATAATCGATCCACTCAAGCGGCATGCCCGCAACGTCTGTACGCAGGACCTGCAGTGAGAAATCTCCTGATTGTGCTTGTTGTGAGAACATCATTTTTACTCGACCGAACCAATTTATACTTGTGGGTATCGAATCGACCTGAACTCTGTATATCATAGAGTTTCCGAGAAAAATATAATATTCGTACTACAGGGCCAGAAGCATGCCGCGAGAGCCTGATTTTGGCCATTCATAAGGGTTTTATCTGACTTGACTCTCAATTGGTTCACGGGCAAAAGTCGCACTCAAAATATGACAGGTTGGCGCGGGATCCCCGTAAGTGATTCCGGCTGAGAAAAGCGGGCCCAGAATAAGGTCAGGAAAGAAGGAAATTATGAAAATAGGTATACCAAGAGAAGTTCATGCTGGCGAGAAGCGGGTAGCAACGACCCCCGATGTCGCCGCCCAGTTACAAAAGCTCGGCTTTTCCATCGCACTCGAGGCGGGTGCCGGCGTACCGGCCAACTATGCCGACTCGGTGTACGCCGAAGCCGGCGTCGAGATCGTCAACGACACCCGCGAGCTTTGGTCCGGCAGCGATATCATCATGAAGGTACGCGGACCCGAATTGCATCCGAGCCTGAATATCGATGAACTCGAATTATTACACGAGGGCCAGGTACTGATCAGTTTCCTCTGGCCTGGCCAGAATCTTGCCATGCTCGACACCCTGGCCGCCAAAAAAGTTACTGCGCTGGCGATGGATAGCATCCCGCGCATCTCGCGCGCACAAAAACTCGATGCGCTCAGCTCGATGGCTAATATTGCTGGTTACCGCGCCATTGTCGAAGCCGCACAACACTTTGGACGTTTCTTCACCGGTCAGATCACTGCTGCCGGAAAGGTGCCGCCTGCCAAGGTGCTGGTCATCGGAGCCGGTGTTGCCGGTCTGGCCGCGATTGGTGCCGCAAAAAGTATGGGGGCGATCGTCCGTGCCTTCGATACCCGGCCCGAGGTCAAGGAACAGGTTGAGAGCATGGATGGAGAATTCCTGCTGCTCGACTTCGAAGAGGAAGGCTCGGGTGGCGGCGGCTACGCAAAAGTAATGAGTGACGAATTTATTGCCGCTGAAATGGCATTATTCGCCGAACAGGCCAGGGAAGTCGACATCATCATCACGACAGCCCTGATTCCGGGCAAACCCGCCCCCGAACTGATCCTGGCCGACATGGTCGAATCGATGAAGCCCGGCAGTGTCATTGTTGATCTTGCCGCCGAGCAGGGCGGCAACTGCAAACTGACCGAAGCCGGTAAAGTCGTGGTAAAACACGACGTCACCCTGATCGGTTACACCGACCTGCCGAGTCGGCTTGCTGCTCAATCCAGTCAGCTCTATGCAACGAATCTTCGTCACCTGTTGACGGATATGTGTCCTGAGAAGGACGGTCAGCTGGTTGTCGATATGGAAGATGAAGTCGTGCGCGGCACGACCGTCGTCAACCAGGGGCAGATCACCTGGCCACCACCAGCACCGAAACTATCCGCGGCCCCGCCACCGAAAAAGGAGGAGCCGGCCGCGATTCCTCAACCGGAAGCCAAGAAACCGAGCCTGGTTGGCCCGATTTTGACATTTGGCGCAGGTGCACTCGCACTATTTGGTCTCGGCCTCGTGGCGCCACCCTCGTTCATGACCCATTTCACGGTGTTCGTACTCTCGTGTTTCATCGGTTACATGGTCATCTGGAATGTCACCGCAGCACTGCATACGCCCCTGATGAGCGTCACGAATGCGATCAGTAGCATCATTATTATCGGCGCATTGTTGCAGATCAGTTCGGATGAAACCTGGATCACGTTATTGGCCGGCGTCACGATACTGATTGCCAGCATCAATATTTTCGGCGGCTTCGCGGTTACGCGTCGCATGCTCAACATGTTCAGAAAGTAGGAACCAGTCATGTCGGGAGCCCTAATCCCATCGGGAGTTGTCACCGTCGCCTATATCGGCGCAATCGTCTTATTTATCCTTGCGCTCGGGGGCCTGAGTAATCCGGAAACTGCCCGCCGTGGTAACGTCTACGGCATGACCGGCATGGGCCTGGCATTGCTGGTTACAGTGTTCGGTGTTGTCACAGACAATTACATGCTCCTGATAGTCGCCCTGGTGATCGGCGCCATAATCGGTCTCACGCTCGCCAAGCGCGTTCAGATGACACAAATGCCGGAGCTTGTTGCGATACTGCACAGCCTGGTCGGAATGGCCGCCGTATTCGTCGGCTTTGCCAGTTTTTCCGATACAAGCGTGCACTTCACCGGGGTTGAAAAGACGATTCATGATATCGAGATCTATATCGGTATCCTGATCGGCGCGGTGACCTTCTCCGGGTCGGTCATCGCATTCGGCAAACTCAGTGGCAAGATCAGCGGCAACGCAATGCTATTGCCTGCTCGTCACTGGCTGAACCTGGGTCTGTTACTGATCACAATCTGGATTGGCTCGTCATTTGTCGAGCAGTCGGCAGCCGGTGGCGGCACGCTGTCGCTGTTAAGCATGACGGCTATTGCGCTGGCCTTCGGTGTGCATATGGTCATGGCAATCGGTGGCGCCGACATGCCGGTTGTTGTATCGATGCTGAACAGTTATTCGGGCTGGGCCGCATCAGCGACCGGATTCATGCTGAGCAACGATCTGTTGATCGTGACCGGCGCACTGGTCGGCAGTAGCGGCGCTATCCTTAGCTTTATCATGTGCCGGGCAATGAACCGTAAGTTTCTAGCCGTTATTGCCGGCGGCTTCGGCACCACCAGCGGCTCTGCGAGCAGTGGTGGCGGAGAAGATCAGGGCGAAGCTGTGCAGATCGATGCGGTGGCAACAGCTGAGCTGATGAAGAATGCCAAAGAAGTCATGATCATTCCGGGTTACGGCATGGCAGTCGCACAGGCGCAACATATCGTTCACGAAATTACCCGCAAGCTGCGTGACAGAGGCGTGAATGTGCGTTTTGGCATTCACCCGGTTGCCGGACGCATGCCCGGCCATATGAATGTACTGCTGGCCGAGGCACGAGTCCCGTATGACATCGTGTTCGAGATGGATGAGATCAATGATGACTTTCCGGATGTCGATGTCTCCGTCATTATCGGCGCCAACGATATTGTTAACCCATCGGCGTTAACCGATCCGGACAGCCCGATCGCCGGTATGCCGGTACTCGAGTGCTGGAAAGGTGGAACGACAATCGTTCTCAAACGCAGCATGGCGACCGGCTATGCCGGCGTACAAAATCCACTATTCTTCCTTGATAATACGCAGATGCTGTTCGGTGATGCGCGCGAGAGCCTGGATAAGGTGCTCGGAGATTTATAACCTATGTTAAAAAGCTTTTGTGTAATTCCTGTCATGAAAAGTGAGAGCTTGATCAAGGCCATTGGTCTTTCGAATCGTTAATTTATACGCTCGGTTACAGGTGCGTCTGCAACAATAAAAGTCTCGATTTTCGAGCTAGGTGCGGGCGCATTTGTACCGTTTCTTTCGCGTCGCTCAGCAAGCCCCTGTCAGGGGCTTGTTTCATTTTTGGGGCAACAAAAATCAACCGCTCAAAACGTGTCCCGATCTGCTATAAAACGATCGACCACCCGATTCGTTGCCATCGATCCGTAAATTTTTCCGGCATATGACGCTACTTATACACAAGGTTTCAATAACGACATGGCCTTAGCAGGTTTTTGCCGTGCAGTAGTTCAATAATGAACTCTAACTATATGTATTATTTGTATTATTACCGTATCGATCATTTTTTAATCAGAATGAATCAGCCAAATGTGCAATGCGGAATTCGGCCCTGTCCCAGCGCATTATCCACAGTTTTATCCACAGTTATTGTGGACAACCCGGTCTAACGGCATGACAGGACAAATTTTGCGCGTTGGCCTGGCCACCCCTTTACTGCGGCTGTTCGATTATCGCTGGCCGGACTGCGGGGCAGGTGACGATCTGCCGGTCCCGGGCCGTGGTAAACGCATCATCGTGCCATTCGGGAAAAAAACCCGCATCGGGGTCATCGTTGCCATGACCGACACTTCACCCGTCCCGGCGACGAAACTCAGGAAAGCAATTCGCATCATCGATGCCGAACCGTTGCTCGATGAGCATCTCATGGCCTTACTCGAATGGGCGGCTGATTATTACCGCCACGCACCGGGCGAAGTCATTGCTGCAGCACTGCCCAAACTGCTACGCGCTGGTGGCGCTGTTGATGCAACTGAAATGATCTGGCGCGTAACCGAACCCGGCCGAACTGTGGCCATTGAAACCCTGGCGAAACGGGCGCCGGTGCAGGCCCGCATTATCGAGCTGCTCCTGACCAGGGTAGATGGTGCTGATGCAACCGTGCTGTCAGCGGCCGGCAAAACGTGGCGAACAGCCGCCGCAAAACTCGTTAGCAAAACTCTGCTCGAAGTGACCGAACAAAAAGTCAGACCTTCCGCTCGTAGTGACCACAACATCGAGGCACCGCTGGCAGCGACCGATGACCAGCGTCGGGCTATCGAGGCCATCACTGCTGCAAGTGGCTTTGCCGCTTTCCTGCTTGAGGGCGTGACGGGCAGTGGTAAGACTGAAGTCTATTTGCGCTGCATCGAACTTGAACTCGAACGTGGTCGCCAGAGCCTGCTGCTGGTCCCCGAAATTGGCCTGACACCACAACTCGTTGACCGTTTCCGACGTCGCCTCGCCAGTAACATCGCGGTCCTGCATTCCGGCCTGAATGACACGGAGCGACTCATGGCCTGGCGAATGGCTCGTAACGGCAGTGCCGGCGTCATCATTGGAACACGCTCAGCCATTTTTACGCCGCTATCGAATCCCGGACTCATTATCATTGACGAGGAACACGATGCATCACTGAAGCAGCAAGACGGCTTTCGCTACTCAGCCCGCGACCTCGCAGTCTGGCGTGCGCGCCAGCTCGACATACCTATCGTGCTCGGCTCGGCAACGCCATCATTCGAGTCGCTCGAAAACGTCAATGCAAACCGTTACACAAAACTGCGCTTACCGAAGCGTCCCGGCAATGCGCGCCAACCCAAAGTCAAATTGATCGACCTGCGCAACCAACCTTGCAAAGATGGCCTGACAGATCCATTACGCATCGCCATCGCCCGCCACCTGGCCGACGACGGCCAGGTACTTTTATACCTGAATCGCCGCGGCTTCGCGCCGAGCATGATGTGTACCAGCTGCGGTCAGCTCGTTGAATGCCGTCGCTGTGATGCCCGCCTCGTATTCCACCAACGCCGCGCCCGGCTGATCTGTCACCACTGTGGTGCCGAGCACGCCGTACCGCATGAATGCGTGGCCTGTCACGAGCCGGATCTGCTGCCGGTAGGTCAGGGCACTGAACGACTCGAACAGGCGTTGCAGGAATTGTTCGCACCACACCACATCATCCGTATTGATCGTGACACTACGCGGCGCAAGGGTGAAATCGAGCGCCGCCTCAAACTGGTCCGCAGTGGTGCAGCACGAATCCTGCTCGGCACCCAGATGCTGACCAAGGGACACGATTTTCCAAATGTCACAATGGTCGGCATCATCGATGCTGACCAGGGATTATTCGGCACCGATTTTCGCAGCAGCGAGCGGCTTGCCCAGTCATTCATCCAGGTCGCCGGACGCGCGGGTCGGAGTGACCGACCGGGTGAGGTATATATCCAGACGCTGTTTCCCGAACATCCGCTACTGATGACCCTGATTAAAGAAGGCTATGAACAATTTGCCCACCAAGCGCTGGACGAGCGCAAGTCAGCCGGCTGGCCGCCTTATACCTGCCTGGCGCTAACGCGTGCTGAAGCCCCCCAACGACAAACGGCTTTCACCTTCCTGAATGAGGCGCGTGACCTTGCGGCACAACTCATTAACACCGGCGGGTTCGCCGGCATCAGGTGGCTGGGCCCGGCATCAGCCCCGATGGAACGCCGCTCCGGCCGCTACCGGGGCCAGCTGCTGATCCAGGCTGACACCCGGGGACAACTGCAACATTTCCTGGCTGCGTGGCGCCCTGCTCTCGACGAACTAAAATCCGCGCGCAAGACGAGGTGGTCGGTGGATGTCGACCCGACCGAATTGTTCTAGTGGCTGGAGCTTCTTATATAACTTTGAGAGAGTAGCTTTTGTTGTTAATTTTTTGTCTTTCCCTGGAGGGTATTTTTCCGTCAGTTATTCTTCCGAAACGCAGCAAGCTGCTTTAAGGTTTCGGAAGAATAACTGACGGAAAAATACCCCGACACCGTAGTGGAACGATGATGGATGCCGGGTGCGCGTACCACCCAACCGGGCCACCCGGATCATCACTTTCCAGCGTCGTACCCCGATATGTCCAAGGTATTTTGTGTCCGTATACCCTTCCAAAACCTTAAAGCCGCTCCTGCGGCGTTTTAAAAGGATATA
>NZCC01000082.1 GCA_002688175.1 Chromatiales bacterium | reverse complement strand
TACAACATGGATATGACGGTGCTGGTTTTTGATAACGGTATCTACGGTTTGACGAAGAAGCAGACTTCGCCGACAACCCCGTTGGAATTTTTGACCAATACGCATCCCGATGGCGTTCAGCTACCGCCGCTTAATCCGCTGACCGTGACGCTGGGGGTTAACAATATTTCATTCGTGGCCCAGATCGTAGACTGGAACGTCCCACTGATGAACGCGGTTATTAAAGCCGCCCATGAGCATAAAGGAACCAGTTTCATACGTATCATCCAGCGGTGTCCGGTGTACGTCGAAGAGATCAGTAAGAGTATTCAGGATGATCCGTCCAGACTCTTATTATTAACCCATGAGAATGGCATCCAGGTGGATGACGCGGTCAAACGTATGTTCGAGAACACCCAGGAGCATGACCCTGCTGATATTCATGAAGCGAGGATGCTTGCAGAGGATGCCTCCCTGATTCCGATGGGACTGCTTTATCAAAATCCGGATGCGGTGCGATACGATGAGTTTTCCGTCGTTGGCCTCGGTATGAGTGTTGAGGAGAAAATGGCAGGCATGAATACGGCGCTTGACCATTTTGCAATTTAGGTCCGCAAGCTCGTGGAATCGTTACAAGACAGCAAGACTGATTACGTTGATGAGATCAACCTGTCTGACGGGCAGGATAGCGAAGCGCAATCTCATCCGGAAGAGGAAGTTGCGAAGGCCCGGGAATCTGCCCTGAAGCAGCATAAAGACAACGCTGAAAATCTGCCCGGCTTGTCGAATACTGTGGATGTTGACGATACCGCAGAGGAAGTCATTGTGACACTGCGTCGATTCCATCTCGATGAACCGAGCGCAGCAGAACATACGCTGCCGGTCGTCGAAGGGTTGCTGCCGGCACTCCTCGATCCGTATCGGGATATTTCGACGCTGCGGTATCAATACCCGCTATACCTGTATGCGCCGCAAAGCACGGACGAGCAACAGCTTGCTCAACCCCTGAGCGATTATCTGCGCGACTCGGTGGAGGCATTTGCTCCCGGAGACGGAGCGGCCCGGATCCTCAAAGACAATCTGTCCTGGATAGAGCGTTACCTGCGCGAAGAAATTGGTGACGGCGCGCCCGTCGATGCCCTGGCCCTGGTTTCCCGAACGGCAGAGGCTTTGCAGGATCACCTGGGTCTCGACGAATCGAATCGTGACCAGTTGCAGGCAGATCTCGAAAAACTGCAGGAGACGACAGGAGAGAAGGGACAATTCCTGGGGTATGGGCCCCACGTGGCGATCCACTTGATGGTTCATACCATTCATCATCGATGCTACCGGGAACGCCAGGAATTCAGAGCGGAAATTGACCGGCAGAAGCAGGGTTTGAAAGAACTCCTGGACATCGAACGGAGCAAGGCTGTTCCGTCCGGCGAATCTGATGTGGTGCAAAGCAGGGTTGGTTCCGGGTCCGAGTTTATTGATCCGTCGGCCTTGTCGGGGGTGCTTGAACAACGCAGCCGTGGTTCTGCAGTCATGCCCGCCGAGCGTCAGCAGCGCATCGAAAAGGCACTGACAGTTTTGCAAGCCTATCAGGACGAGCATATTCTGGTGCGGTTCGTAGGTGAATTGGAAGATTCTCGGTTTACCGAGTCAACGATCATGGAGGTGATCAGCAATTCTGAACCATGTCGCAGAGCTACGGAGATTTTTGAGCATGAAGCAGCGCGCTTTGCGCAGGTATTTGCCGCCGTCCGCATCGCAGCGATCGAAATACAGGGGATTTACGATCCGGCGGTGCACGATTCCTGGTTTGCCGGTTTCAATTGGCAGGCGTTTTCCGAGGCGGAAATGCACCTGGTGACCAGGGTCGTGGCATTGGCGTCAGCAGATCATATCGCCGGGCAAGGGTTGCCCTCGTTCTCCCGCCTGCTGGCTTCACACATGCCGGTTAATGTTCTCGTATGGGTCAGGGCTTACGATAATCCCGGTGCCATGCCCGATGAACGTCCGTTCGATTCTTTTCGATTCGAACTCGGCTATTTCGGCATAGGTCACCGCCAGGCCGTCGTGGCGCAAACCTCCGCGGCTCGCTATGAGGATTTGTTGTCGGGATTCCTGACTGCTCTGGACAGTTCCCGTACCTGCTTGCATTTGATCGACAACGGAGCCTGGGCGCAGACAAAATCACCGTTGCTGGATGCCTGGGTTGTGGCCAGTGCTGCACTGGAAAGCCGCGCCCATCCATTTATCCTGGTTAACCCCGAAGCCGGCGATCATGCCGCGGACCGCGTGAGTTTTGGCGGCAACCCTCAGCCGGAATCAGACTGGCCATTAGAAACCTTCAGCTATAGAACTACCGTAGGTGAAGTAGCGGAAATGAACCTGGCGTTTACCTTTGCCGACTATTCTTTATTGATGCCGGAGTTGCACGGATATTTTCGCATGGTGCCTGACGGTTGTCATTCTGAAGACCTGATCTTGGTAGAGGACTTTCTGAATCTTCCCGCTGACGGAGTGGATCGGTGTGTCCCGTTCATCTGGGCCGTCGATGCGGAAGGTGTGCTGCACAGGGTGGTTGTATCGCGCATTTTAACGCTGGCTTGCCGGGACCGGCTGAACTATTGGCGGACACTTCAGGAACTTGCCGGGATTCATAGCCGCTATATTGAACTTGCGGTCGAGAAAGCACGAGAAGAAGAACAACTCGCTGATGCAGAAAAGCGACAGCAGTTGCAGGAAGAGCATAACGAAGAACTGGAAACGGTGCGCTCCGAGACCGCCAGCGGCGTAATGGGACAACTCGTCGATGTCTTGATGGGCGGCGATCTTGCCAGCCTGATACAGGGAGGAGGACCGGCCGTGAGTATGCCAGCGTCCGATCAATCTCCCGGAGCGGAGTCTGTCGTCGAGACCGAAAGCAGTCCGGTCGAATCTGCGGCGGAGACTCCCGTCGAGGAGGAAGAGGAAGAAGTCAGTTTTGACGAGCCGTGGATCGACACCATGCTGTGCACGACCTGCGATGATTGCATGGCGGTCAACAAGCTGGTGTTCGTGTATAACGATGATAAGCAGGCGATCATCGCTGATCCGAAAGCAGGAACCTTCGCCGAGATGGTGCAGGCAGCAGAGATTTGCCCGGCCGAATGTATTCATCCGGGAAATCCGCTGAACCCGGATGAACCGGACCTGGATGAGTTACGTGCGCGTGCGGCACCCTTCAACTGATGAATAGCATTCTCGTAGCGCCGTCCATCATGGTCGGTCTGGGTTTGTTTTTCGGTGCAATCCTCGCTGTTTCCCAACGATTCCTGAAGGTGGAGGAGGATCCGAGAATTGAAGGGACGAATGACATGCTTCCCGGCAATAACTGCGGTGCGTGCGGCGAACCCGGTTGTCTGCCATTTGCTGAAAAGCTGGTCGATGGCAGTGTCAATGTGAGCAGTTGTACGGTTGCCAGTGCAGATGACATCGAAATGATCGCCGAGTATCTGCAGGTCGATGCGGGTGAGCAGGAAAAGCTGGTCGCGCGCTTGCGTTGTGGTGGCGGCAGTCGGCAGGCACAACAGATCGCTGAATACCAGGGGTTTGACAGTTGCCGCGCGGCGGCCATTGTTTCCGGTGGCGGTAAGGGTTGTGCCTGGGGTTGTCTCGGCCTTGCGGACTGTGAGATTGCCTGCACCTTTGATGCCATTCACATGAATGATAATGGGTTGCCCCAGGTGGATACGGAAAAGTGCACGGCATGCCCCGATTGTATGGACGCCTGTCCCAAGGATCTCTTCGAGTTACGCCCGCTCAGTCAAAAATTATACGTACAGTGCAATATCCCCTTGAGCGGGGAAGTAGCCACCAGATTGTGTTCTACGGCATGTGACGCGTGTGAAAAGTGCGTGGCCGATGCCGCCCCTGGTCTGATTCACATGGAAAACACTCTGCCGGTAATTGATTACTCGGCGGGTGGCCCGGCAACACCGGAAGCCACTTTTCGTTGTCAAACCAATTCAATCACATGGCTGGAAGGTGAGCAGTTTCAGGATCAGGAACAAATCCCGGACAGTCCTGACAAGCGATACGCTTGAATTTGCGTGATCGAGCCGCATGGTTTTCCGGATATCGAAAACGAGTAGTAATAATTATCGATTTGTATATTAGTCATGCCAAGCCTTACCAACACAGCGATACGTTTGTATCGAAGAGTTTTCGGTGCACCACCGGGATCTGGCCTGACGGCAGAGGGTCTGGACACCGCACTCGACGGCAATAATGCCTGTGCGCTGGCGGAAGCGAGCATCGCCCAGCATGCCGTTCTCGGAGGATCCTTTCCGGCCGGTGACGCGGATTCAAACTGGTTGTCGGAACTGGAGGGGGGAGCAGCGAATCTATACGGTGCGATGCTTTCTGCGCAGAGCGCCGAGGGTCCGCGCGGTATTGTTGCAGCAGCGACCGGGCTGGCTCTGTCAGGCAGGCGGGCGACGGCTTTTCTTTCGGGACCGGATATTGCCGCCGTGCAGGATCTGTTGGTCTCGGCGGCCGGGCAGCATGCACCGCTGGTTGCACACCTGAGTAACCGCGCACTTGCCGCCCATGGTGGTGTCCTGGGTAGTGGCCACGAAGCATTTCACCTGAGTGCGGATTCCGGTTTCTTCCTGCTCTTTGCCGCGAATGTGCAGGAAGCAGTCGACTTTACTTACATTGCCCGGCGCGCCGCCGAACAGGCCCTGATCCCGGGCCTGGTGGTCATGGACGGAGAACAGACGGCACTCGCAGTACAGAACGTACGCTTGCTCTCGACCGCACAGGCGCAAGGATTTATTGGTCCGCCTGACGAAGAGATTCAGGTACCAACGACGGCGCAGAAGCTGTTGTTCGGTGAGACCCGTCGCCGGGTGCCCCGGTGGCACGATCTGGATCAACCGGTATTGAACGGCGCTCTTTTCGGAACGGAGAGCTTTGCCCTGGGCACCGTGGCCAAACGGCTCTATTTTGACGAGCACCTGAAAGAGTCACTGGCTGAGTCATTAGCGCAGTTTGCCAGGAGAACGGGTCGACACTATGACCTGATATCGCGCCATAAACTGGACGACGCGAAAATCGCCTTGTTGGCTCAAGGCGCAGCAGTCGAGACCGCCCGGACCGTGGCCGATCACCTGCGTGGGAAGCACAAGATCCGCATCGGCGTATTGGGAGTTCACGGCTTAAGGCCGTTTCCGGGCGCAGAGATTGCGCGTTGTTTGCAAGGGAAAAATGCTGTTGTCGTCCTGGAACGGTTGGCAGCGCCGTTATCCGACGACCCTCCCTTGTTACGGGAAGTTCGGGCCAGCTTGGATCGTGCCCTCGAAAATGGAGACCGCAAAGCACGCGCCGATGCAGGCTATCCGGTCATGAGTGCGGGTGAACAACCACAATGTTATTCGGTTAGCTATGGAATCGGTGGTCTCCCCCTGCGTGGTTCGGATCTCGTTTCCCTGTGTACCGAACTTGAGACAAGAGGGAGTTCGACGCTCTTTCTCGGCATCGATTTTGAAAATGCTTCTGGTAAGCATCCCAAACGAGAAGTTCTTCTGGATACACTGCGACGCGCGTATCCGGATGCCGCCGCAACGGGAGTCCGAGGGTTCGGCGATCCGCCTGAGTTGCGGCCGGAAGAAGCCGTAACGGTTGCGATACACCGGGTCAACGGCCAGGGTGGAGACGGTCTTCTCGGGGAGACCGGTGCGCTGCTGATTGCACTCGAAGGGGGTCGAATCAGAAGTCGGCCTGCGGTGTTCCGGGAAAACTGGGCAACCTGTTGCATCGATCGCCTTACCCACGCGGGAGAAGAATTGCAGGATCCGGGCGATGAAGTGGTTGTCGATCTTTCCGTGGTCAATACTGTGCAGATGCCTTTGCCCGCAGCAATGAAGCCTGTGGAAGGTTTGCGTGATGGGGGTGTGCTGCTGATCCGCAGCGACTTTTCTGCGCAGGAGTTGTGGCAGGCTTTAACGCCGGATGTGCAAAAGGCGATCAGGGAACGCGACGTGCAGGTTTTTTGCACAGCGCCTGAATCGAACCCGCAGCAGACTGATGAAACCAATCTCACCGAGGATTATCTGCTTGGAAGCCTGTTTGGTTCGCTGGTCACGGCGGGTCTGCTCGAGCAAAAGGCGCGCAGGATTTTTTCGGCACGACAAGAAGCACTGAATGATCTTCCTCCACAGCAGCGCGGCATGCTGATGAATGCGTTTCAAGCGGGTTTTGAACAGGTGCGGAGTATCGACTGCGCCGATTTTACGCCAGCTTCGTCAGCAGACTCTGCGCGTCGGGACGTTGAAGCTCCGGCCGCGGTAAAGCGCCTGGTTCAGGCAGACGATCATTACGCCAGCCTGCCCCGCTTTTGGGACCAGGTCGGGGTCCTGCATCGTGACGGTGAAATGGAGTCGTTGACCCCGGATCCGTATCTGGCCACCGGAACCATGCCGCCTTTGAGTTCTACGTTCGGTGATACGAGCCGATCGCGAAGCATGCTACCGGTTTTCGACCCGACGTTGTGTACCGGTTGCGGTCAATGCTGGACTCAATGTCCGGACAGCGCAATCGGTGCCGTGTCAATCAGCCCTGCTTCCCTGATAGGCACGGGCATCAGTTGCACCGGTGCGGAAGCGGTGCGACCGGTGGCTTCACAGCTTGCTGCTCGGGTGATCAGCCAGAACAAGGGAGCGGACGCCCCACCGTCAACGGCGGGTGTGATGTTCGAGGAGGCTTTCGCGTGGCTCAGCGAGAAGATGACGTTGTCGGAGGAACGCAAACAGGCGATAGAAGAGGGGCTTGAGGCAATCGTTACGAAGATCGGTCCACTGCCAGTGGCGGTCACGCAACCCTTCTTTCAGGCGGCCGAAGCGAAGAAAAAGGACAGTGCCGAATTGTTGTCGGTCGCAGTCAATCCGAGCGCCTGCAAAGCTTGTGGCTTGTGTATCAAGGCCTGTGAAACCGGGGCACTGCGTGCCATGGAACAGGATGAAGAAATGCTGGGCCAGGCGCGGGATCTCTGGAAGGTCTGGACCATGACGCCGGATACGTCAGGCCAGACCATCGAGAGCATCAGTGAAGACTCCGGGATCGGACCGATGGCGGCCGTCTTGTTGTCACGATACTGTCAGTTTGCCATGGCTGGCGGTGACAGGGCGGAGGCCGGTTCCGGCGAGAAAATTGCCGTCAGGCTGGCGCTGGCCATGACCGAGTATCAGCAGCAACCGGTTGTGCAGCGCTTTGCTCAGGAACTGGAAAAGGCCAGTGAGGAAATCACTGCCCTGATTCAGGAGACTATTGCCGGTGTACTGCCTGTTGAAGATCTGGATACCGTCAACCAGGCCCTGTCGCATATTGCCACCCCGCAGGTTGATCTCAAGACACTTGCCCATGAAATCGAAACAGCGGTAGCGGACCACTCCATCGATACTGCCGATTTACTCAGATTGATTGATTTGTCCAAACAGCTGACAGATTGCCACTGGCGGCTGTTAAGTGGCGAACATGGTCTCGGCAGGGCGCGTTTCGGGCTGGTTGTGGCGCCCGGCAACCTGGCTGCCTGGGCCGGCGCCTTTCCGCACAATCCGTTCCAGGCCCCTGTTGTACTGGACATGACCAGTGATGCTGCGCAACTGGCAGCTGGACTGATGGAAGGTCAGCTGGAGGAAACCACTAACATGGTACGAACGTTGCACCAGGCGCAACTTGAAATAGATAAACCGGCCGGCGGCGCCGACTGGAAACGGGATGCCCTGTCTCGAATGACCTGGAAGGACCTGAGCGAGGAGGAACTCGAACTCTGTCCGCCACTCTTTCTCGTCGGCAGTGATGATGTACTGGCTGGTCGGGGACTCGCCCAGGTTATCTGGCTGCTGAATTCCGGATTACCGGTAAAAATTCTGGTTCTGGACGCGTTGGACTTCGGCCTGGCAAGCAGACAGGCGGCAGATGCCCCGGAGGCGCCGAGAAATGATCCGCGGGCCGACCTTGGATTGCTGGCGCTTGCACAACGTGAGGCTTATATCGCGCAAACATCAATTTCTGATTCTGCTCACCTCAGTCAGAGCGTTCTGGAGGCCTTGAAGTTCAACGGACCTGCTCTTATTAAAGTGCATGCGCCCAGCCCTGAACGGCATGGTTTCTCCATGGCACGCACAACGGAACAGGCTCGTCTGGCCGTTGCCTCCCGCGCGATGCCGCTCTTCCGCTACGATCCGTCTGCTGAAGGTGTGTTCGGTACCCGGCTCAACCTGGATGGCAATCCGCAACCGCAGCAAATACTGATCTCAGAGGGTGATGACGAACAGCGATTGACGCCGGCCCATTGGGCATTGACCGAGAGTCGCTTTGCCGGCTGTTTCTCGGTCCTGGGTGACGACGACACTGCACCGGTTGCGTTGGAAGAGTTTCTTGAACTGGATGAGAGGGCCCGGTTGCGAAAAACCCCGTATATCACTGTTGGAGAACAACCGGATGAAGTTCGCTACAGGGTCACCCCCGGCCTGGTCGGGATGGCTGAGAAAAGAACACAGATCTGGCGCACCTTGCAGGAACTTGCGGGCGTGGTTACACCTTTTACAGCCAAGGTGGAACAGGAAATACAGGAAAGAGTTGCTGGTGAGCATCAGGCGGAACTCGATGCCCAGAAACAGGAGTCCGAGCGAAAAATCCACGAACTCCATAAGAATGTAGAGACTGAGATAGCCGCCAAGATTCGCGGCCGGTTGCTTGAACTGGCGACACACAAGCGGAGTTGAATGGCCTAATACACCACGAAAGAATTTAAATAGAGGACTATACCAGCGGCGTAAACCGGTTTACTGATCATGAATACCCTAGGATTACTACGTCGGAACTTCGATCACGGGGTTCATCCGGCGCACCTCAAAAAGCAGACCGAAGATCTGGCGATCCAGCGGGTTCCGTTCGTCAGTCATTACGTGATGCCGCTCGGCCAACATATCGGTGTTCCGTGTCGACCCGTAGTGAAGGTTGGCGAGCGGGTAGGTCGCGGACAACTCATTGCTGAGCCGGGCGGCTTCGTGTCCACGGCACTGCACAGCCCGGTGACCGGGACGATTAGTGAGATCGACGATTTTCGGGGTGCTGACGGGCAATTTGCGCCGGCCATTCAGATTGAAGCCGATCCCTATGCCACACAACAGCCGGACTCGTCTGCCGGCATCGATTGGCGGTCACTTTCCCTGGAGGCGTTTATCGGCGAGGTACAGAAGGCCGGAATTGTCGGTATGGGCGGGGCGGCTTTCCCGTCCCATGTGAAGTTCTCGGTTCCTGACGGTATCAAGATCCGGCATCTGTTAATAAACGGGGCCGAGTGTGAACCGTATCTGACCAACGATCATCGTCTGATGGTGGAACGGCCCGAGGACCTGCTGATGGGCGCGGAGATCGTTCGGCAAAAACTCGGGGCCGAAGAAACGATTATCGGCGTGGAAATGAACAAACCCGAGGCCATCGAAATTCTGCAGCGGCATATTCAACCGGGCCAGCCGGTGCGTGTTGTGCCGTTAAAGGTGAAATACCCTCAGGGGGCGGAGAAGATGCTCATCAAGACCGTCTTCGACAGGGAAGTTCCCGCCGGCCAACTCCCCAGGGACGTGGAAGTCAGTGTCAACAATGTCGGTACCATCGTGGCGATTGCCGATTATTTTTTGCGTGGACTGCCGTCGATAGAGCGCATCGTGACAGTATCCGGTCCGGGAGCCAGCTATCCGGCAAATCTGATCGTGCCGCTGGGGACCCCGGTCAGAGAAGTATTGCGTTTTTGTGGCGGCCTTAAGGATGAGACGCGTGAAGTCATCATGGGCGGTCCGATGATGGGCAGGCCCACGGCAAGCCTCGACGTGCCTGTCCTGAAGGGAACTTCCGGGATTCTGGCGTTCACCGAGGCGGAAACGGCGCGACCGAAAGAGTATCCCTGTATCCGCTGCGCCCGCTGCCTGGAAGCCTGCCCGTATTTTCTCAATCCCTCCCGTTTTGCCCGCCTGGCCCGTGCGCGGATGTTTGACGAGATGGAACAGTATTCGGTCATGGACTGCGTCGAGTGTGGTTGTTGCACGTTTGCCTGCCCGTCGCATATCCCCATCGTGCAGCTTATTCGCACCGGCAAGGATGCACTGCGAAATCGTAAGGAGAAACCGGAGTGAAGCAAAAAGATCCGGATCTTCTGCTTATGCATGCGCCGCTACTGCGCCAGGGCATGACCACGCCCGGTGCGATGCGGGATGTGATCTATGCGTTGACGCCGGTGACCCTTGCAGCATTGTGGTTTTTTGGCCTGGGTGCATTACTGGTGCTTGGCGCCAGCATTGCAGGGGCGGTATTGACCGAGTGGTTTTTTGCGTTGGCTCAAAAGCGTGGCGAATCTCTTCTCGATGCCAGCGCGATTCTGACCGGTCTGCTGTTGGGCCTTACTCTGCCGCCGGGTTTGCCGATATGGATGGCATTCCTGGGCGGGGTCGTGGCGATTGGCCTGGGTAAAGTGATCTGGGGAGGGCTGGGCCACAACCTGTTTAATCCGGCATTGCTCGGACGCGCTTTCCTATTGGCTACCTTTCCCATTCCAATGACAACCTGGACACCCCTGAGGGGATCGGAAAGTTTTTTCCATGTCAGCGCCAGCAATCTCGCGTTGCCGTTCATGCAGGCCAAGGTCGATATGGTGTCGTCAGCATCACCGCTCGGCCTGATGAAATTCGAACAGGAAGTGACGCCACTAACGAACCTCATGTTTGGCAACACACTCGGATCACTGGGGGAAACCAGCGGTGTGCTGTTGTTGCTGGGCGGGATTTATTTGTGGATCCGGCGTGACCTGGACTGGAGAATTCCCGTTAGCATCATGCTCGCCGTAGTCGTGTTCTCCGGATGCCTGACCCTGGTTGATGCAGTTCGTTTTCCGAGTCCGCTGTTCTCGATATTTTCCGGAGGACTGTTGCTGGGAGCCATCTACATGGCAACCGATCCCGTGACTTCGCCATTGACACCGCGGGGGACATGGATTTTTGGCATCGGCATAGGGGCTCTGGTGGTCCTGATCCGCGTATTCGGCGGGTTGCCGGAAGGGGTTATGTACGCCATTTTGTTGATGAATGCAGCAACTCCATTGATTGATCGTTACACGCAACCGCGAATTTTTGGGCGCTGAGTTGGTTGGACATGAGCGAAGACAAGACACCTGACGCCCCTGCAGTGAGTTCAACCCGGCTCGTGCTTACTCTGGCTCTGGCCGGGCTGATTTCCGGAGTTGCCATCATCGGCATTTACGAAGCCACGCTGCCGACGATCACGATAAACAAGGCGCGTGAATTGCGCGAAGCGGTTTTCAAGGTTGTTCCGGGCGTAACCCGGATGCAGAAACTGGTGTACAAGAACGGTGAGCTAGTGTCTACCACGGAGACGGAGAAAGACGAAGAACCTATCTATGGCGGTTACGACGATGAGGGTGGTTTTATCGGTTACGCTATTCCGGGTGCGGGGCCCGGGTTCCAGGATGTTATCGGGTTGCTGTACGGGTACAAGCCGGATCAGAAACTGGTGATTGGAATGGAAATACTGGAGAGTCGCGAGACGCCGGGCCTCGGTGACAAGATCTACAAGGATGCCGAGTTTGTGGCTAATTTCAAGGAGCTGTCGGTCGAGCCTGAAATCGTTACGGTAAAGAAGGGTCAGAAATCTGAGCCCAATGAGGTCGATATAATCACCGGGGCGAGCATCTCATCGAAAGCGGTGGTGAGAATCATCAATGAAACGCACACGGTCTGGTCGACGCGATTGCCGCAGCCGGGTTCGGAACCGTTAATGACCGAGTCGGAGAAGACGGTTGACGAGGCGAAATAACTAATGGCCGAGAACCAAAACGAATCCTACGAAACATTTTTCAGGGGTATCTGGCGTGACAACCCGGTATTCGTCCAGGTGCTGGGCATGTGTCCGATGCTGGCGGTAACCAATTCGGCCATCAACGCCGTGGCGATGGGAATGGCCACTCTTTTTGTGCTGGTGGGCTCCAGCTTCCTGGTTTCCAGTTTCAAGCAATGGATTCCCAAGCAGGTACGAATTTCGGCTTTCATTATCATCATTGCTACCTTCGTGACCGTGGCAGACTACACTTTACTGGCGCTCGTTCCCAAGGTGCATAAGGAACTCGGTGCGTTTATCCCCCTGATTGTGGCCAATTGCATGATTCTCGGCCGGCAGGAGGCTTTTGCTTCCAGGAACACGGTACGCCTGGCGGTGCTGGATGCCATGGGCATGGCAGGTGGTTTCATGGTGGCGTTGTTCTCATTGGGTGCCATTCGGGAGATTCTGGGTAACGGTTCGTTGTTCGGCGTAGATCTCTTCGGTGAGCATTTCGAACCCTGGGTAATTATGATTTTGCCCCCCGGCGGATTCCTGACGCTTGGACTCATTCTGCTCTTTTTCAACTGGGTTACCCAGCAGAAAGACAAGTTCATTGAACAAGTGGCGGAGGCAGAGAGGGTGGCATCTGATGGATAACCTGGTCTGGATCTTCATCAGTTCGTTGCTGATCAATAATTTTGTACTGGCCTATTTCCTCGGCCTGTGCCCCTTTCTGGGCGTGTCGAATTCACTGGAAACGTCTTTTCGACTTGGGCTGGCAACAATTTTCGTATTATTGATTACGGCGTTGTGTTCCTGGTTTTTAAATACCTACGTCCTGATCTATGCCCCCTACCTGCGCCTGATCAGTTTCATCGTGGTCATTGCCAGCACGGTCCAGTTCATCGAGATGCTCATCAAGAAACTCAGTCCCGCCCTGTTTCGGGCCATGGGTATCTTCCTGCCGCTGATTACCACGAACTGCGCAATTCTCGGTCTGGCAATCTTCGCTACCAATCGGGGTTATGGATTGATCGAGGGAATAGTTTTTGCGCTTGGCGCCGGTATCGGTTTCACGCTGGCGATGGTGTTACTGGCAGGGTTACGGGAAGAATCTGAATTATCCGATATACCCAAGTTGATTCAGGGTATTGCCATGAACCTGATCATTGCGGGGATTCTCTCGATGGCGTTCATGGGGTTTGCCGGGCTATTTAGTGCTGTCTGAGCCAAAGGGTTGATTTGACGATGACGACATATATCTTTTCATTACTCGGGTTGGTCGCCCTGTGTATTTTCTGGGCTGTTTTTCAACTCTGGCTGAATAAACGCGATCCTGATACTGAGAACCGGCCAGTCCAGTGCGGCGGATGTGATGAGCGCTGTGAAAGATAAGAATGCATCCCGCAGTACGCTTGGATATCGCGCGCCGGCATCTTCCGGTCGATGCGCCGTCGTTGACCGGTTTTATTTGCGCCCAAAAATCGGGGTGACCGTAACATCTAATTCATAATGTTTGGTTCCGTCACCCGAAAGCGTGATGGGCTCACCGCCGAGTCCGCTCCAGTGCATGTCATTTGGTCCGGGTGGGCCGGGGTATTTGCTTTTATCCATTTTCAGGTAAACGCTCAGGTAGTAATCACCCGTCATGCGTCGATCTCTATAATAAGAGCATCCCGGGATGGTCATCGTAATGGGCTTGCCCACATCGATATCCGGGTAACGAATATCGTTCTCATCGATTCCCACGTCTGGCGGCCGCATATTGTTCTCGCCGGCCCGGTATAAAAATGCCGCCAGCATGTAAGGTTTTTTCTTTAGTTTTTCGGGTACGTTGATGGTCACCGTCACGGTATCGCCGCCGTCACAGACATCGACCGGGTCGGGGTTCGGGGTAAAGTTCGTGCATTGGCACGGTGGGACGTCATTCCCAACGGTTTTCGCAGAGGTTTTCACCGGGACGGGATCGTCCCGTACACAGCGCACTTCACCGAGGGACAGCGAGTGGTTGAAACCTACCGTGCCCGTGTCGAAAAAAACGTACCCGATCCAGTTTTCCGGATCATCCGCGGCGGAAGTCGAACTCCATGTTTCCAGGTAGTGGCTCGTGCTGGCCGGGTCGATCGTATTGCACGTTCCGTTCAACGTCTCATGCCAGCAACAGTTCCCGGCGCCCGCACACTGAAACGGCTGGAGTTGCCCGCTGCATTTTGCAACTTCCGCGACAGTTGTACCGGCCAGTTTTGCGCCTTCGGTTATCGTGCAGGCACCGCCCGCCTCGGACCTGGGCGCGCCCCGGATAATCGTTCGCAGTTCATCAATAGTCGGTAACCGCCAGTCATCGTAACCGTCGATTACGAGTTCTTCGCAATACCTGATCGCGTCGAACGAGGTTACACCACCGTTATCTTCGGAGTAGGCGTCCTTCTGCGGGTCCTGCCAGGAGAGATTGGTTTGCCCGTCATACCACGCGTCATACTGAGGGCAATCACATGACTGCCCATCGGCGTCATCTGTCGCTCCGACCGTTCCGATAACGGTCAAGTGCATTATCAGTGTGAACGATGCTTTAATAAGTGATCTTGAATTGACGAACGTCATTTCCTGGCCCTGATAGATTGGTAAGGCCGAATATTATATTGGCGCGCCCGAAGAGATACGAACTCGACCCTATGCGCATTCGGGCTACAGCGCCGGGTACTCGTCCTGATCTTCCTCCCCTTCGATGTCTGCGCCCGCCGGGGGCAGGGTGTGGTGATGATCTCTTGCAACATGCGCTCGTGCTCCGCCTCCTCGTCCCGCAGCTCGGTGAACAGGGCGTGGATCTCGGGATCGGTAACGTGGGTCAGAACCTGATTGTAGAAGTCATAGGCTTTCTGCTCTGCGGACAGCGCGACCTCGAATGCCTGGAGGGGGGACATGTTGAAGCGAGGCGAACACGCTGCTCGCATCCCCCGGGAAGCGGTGGCCAAGCTGGGCGACGAACATTCGGTAGCGCTCGTAGGCCTCCGCCTCAATGAGCACCGCGAGGTCGAGGGCATCCATCAGGTCGAGGGTGGTGTAGTCGAGGCGGGTGGTCATGGTGGACTCCAGAGTCAAGTATGAGTGTAGGCAGCATAATTACCCTTTTCCTGAAAATCTATCTTTCAGTGCTGGATCGCTGAATCGATAATGTATCCAACTGTACTGGGGATACGGACCTGGCGTTTTCCGGCGAACAAGCTGTTCAAAAAACTGGGGTCGAACCGAGTTTTTCTACTAGCCGGTTTTGAGAGAACAGGCGCTGAAATTGGGTGAATTCCGTTATCCACATTCTATTGTTTTCAGCTTTCCGGAATAAAAGGAAATCATAAGCTGTTGACAATAAGCACTTTTTTAAAACCGCATGCCTACACTGTGCCGACACGAAGCAAAAAATCACCCTGCAGCTGCATAAACTATATAAGTATTTGTATTATCAAGGGTGTGTTGAGTTGAGGGGTAGGAACCGGTTGCGACACAATTCAAAAGTACCGGTATCCTCTTTTGCACTGTTTTCAAAATAAGAACCGCATGGAAATACAGCAGTGTTATGTGTACAAACTTTGCGCTAATCAAGACTGACGGTACAGCAGAACTTGGCCACAACCTTTTGGTGGATGCCGGCAATTTTATTTACAGTAGCGATTTCAGGCCGGGCTCCAGGGTCAGCATCATCACTGGCGACGAGGGGCAGCGACAGGTTTTGCCGGCGATCTGGGGGCTTTATCTGCGACAAACGGAGGCAGGATTAAAGCCCCATCGCGATTATTTCAGTGTCAACACCAATTATCAGAAGCTCGCAAAAAAGACTGAGTATCGAAGATCACGTTGCATCATTCCGGCTACGTCGTTTGTGGAAAGTCAGAACGGGAAATGTCCACACCTGCTGGAGCCGAAAAACGGGAGTGCAATAGCCTTTGGCGGGCTATTTAAAGAATGGACCGACCGGGCAACGGGGGAGATTGTTTATTCAGCTTCGATTATAACCTTGCCCGGGCACCCGGCCTTGGAAAGCATTCACCGAAAATCAACACCGCTCTGGCTGCCTGGTGAGGCTTACGACCGGTGGCTGTCTCCCGATGTAACCGATACGACTCTATTCGAAGAACTTCTTACGCCCGCTTTGCAGACAGACTTGATTGCTACGCCTGTTAATAAGGCCAGTGCCAAGCAACCCATTGCCGTGCCATTCACGATTGCAGTTTAGTCATGGAGTTGAATCGAGTTATACGCTGACGGGCTATGGTGCTTTTCCGTTGAAAATTCTTTTGGCTGAATGACGGTATGCAGTAGTATGGAAACACCTGCTCCAAGTAACGTTAAAACAAAAATGGAGAACCGCTGATGTCAAAGCTGCCTGGTTGCAAGAAATCACCTGCTCTTTTCTGGTCACCGAATCGGGTCAAATTCGATTCATGCAAATATCTCAGGAGCCTTGCGAAAATCCTATCGTTTTTTATTATTTGTCTGGCACTGGAATCGGTTCATGCTGCTGATTTTGTACTGATTCATGCCGGCAAGTTACTGGCGGTTCCCGGCCAGGTGTCGCAATCGAACAAAACCATAGTGGTGTCGCAAGGGCGCATCGTGGAAATACGTGATGGCTTTGTGGCTATCGACGAACTGCAGCTCAGTGATGATGAGACTGCCGAGACGGTTGATCTGCGTGAAAGTTTTGTTTTGCCCGGGCTAATGGATGCGCATATTCACCTGATGTGGTCGGGCCGGGATCATCCGCCCAAGAAACAGGGTGGAGGATTCACAGGGCAACAGTCACAGTTGAATAACGAGGATTTGACGCTATGGGCGTTGCGCCATGCCAGGACCACGTTAGCCTCCGGATTTACGACTGTACGCGAAATGGCCTCGGAGCCAAAAGTCATGTTTGCCGTACGGGACTGGATTAATGGCGGCAAATTTATCGGCCCGAGAATCCTGGCAGCGGGCCAACCGGTTACAGCTGTCGGCGGGCATGGTGATAACGCCGGAGCTGATGGTGACCCCGCTGGTCTGGACTCATCGGGGCTATGCGACGGGCTGGAGAGCTGTCGCCGCGCCGTTCGAGTGCAGCATAAGCGCGGCTCCGACATTATCAAAATGATGTCTACAGGCGGGTGGGCCGATCACACTGGCACCGAGCAACTTTTTTTCTACGACGAAATGGAAGCGACTGTTAATGCGGCCCATCAATTGGGCATGGCGGTTGCGACTCATGCTTATGCCGGCGATGCAATTGCTGATGCGGTGCGGGCTGGTGTTGATTCTGTCGAGCACGGGTTTGGGGTGACGGATGCCACCCTGAAGGAGATGAAGAAGAGCAATATTTATCTTGTGCCGACGCTGTCCATAGCGCAACGGAAAAATGATGGAACCACTTTGTATCGCGACAAGTACCGCGCATTTGAGCGGGCGCTGGATATTGGTACGCCGATCGCCTTTGGCACCGACGTTGGCGGCATTCCTCATCGCTACGCCGCAAGGGAATTTGTCTACATGGTGAATCTGGGCATGAGTCCTGAAGCAGCCATCGTGTCCGCGACCATCAACACGGCAAAGCTGTTCCGGCTGGAAAATGAAGTCGGAACCATTGAGCCGGGCAAGTTGGCCGATATTATTGCGGTGAATGGCAATCCGCTCGAAGATATCGAAAGCTTGCAAGACATAAGCTTTGTTATGAAGAGTGGACGAGTAGCCAAGCAGAACGGGGTGTTGAAGAATATCTTTCTGAAGTAATGGAGTCGAGCCGCAATAAGGGGAATATGGCCCGATGACGCCAATAACGACGAGCATGGTCGCGATCTATTTCTGGCGTAAGGCAAAAACCGAGGGCATGTAGTGGTGCTGTAGTGAACCTGATCATCGGTATCATATGCAGATGTTGATTTGCACCGAAAGCTGACCCGGGTTTTGCATTGAAAATTGACCCACCCAGATGACCTGATTATGGCTCAGGTTTTGCCTTTTTTCTTGCCTTTTGTCTCCTTGCTGTTGGTGGATGAGTTCTTGAGCCGATAACTG
>NZCC01000081.1 GCA_002688175.1 Chromatiales bacterium | reverse complement strand
GTTCTGCTGGTTTCTGTTTCATCTCAACTCCTCACGTTAGGATGAACAAAAACTCTCCTTTAAACCAGTGCTATATCTGTTCCATAGGTGCTGACGGGGCACACTCTGAGGGCAGCCAACCCATTACCCATTCCACCCGCAGGATGAATCAAACCGATCGTCTGGACCCCCCTGTTGAAACGCCGTAGACTGAAATTTCTGAACTCCTCCAGGTAACTTTCTGGTCAGATCCATGCAGGCCCTGTTCTTACGACCACCAGCCGGTACCCCCTGATGCTCCTTAACGAGATGATTCTTGTAGCTCTGCAATCCATCCGGGCCAATCTCTTTCGCGGATTTCTCACCATGCTGGGCATCATCATTGGAGTGGGTTCAGTAATCGCAATGGTTGCACTTGGCACCGGTGCACAACATGCCATGGATGACCAGATAAACTCCCTGGGCGCCAGCGTCTTAACGATTCGCTCGGGCCGCTCCTCTCATCGAGGTGTCAATCGTAACAACGTGACCTTAACGCTCAATGACGCCGAAATGCTCACAACAGACTTGTCGACGGTTACTGATATCACCCCGGAGACAGCGAGACGCTTCCAGGTGAAGCTTGGCAATAATAACCAGAATATTCGTATCGTCGGGACACGAACAAATTTTTCTTCAGTCCATGGTTATAAGATTGCCGCCGGCAGAATGTTCTCATTGGCCGATGATGCGGCCAAGCGGCGGGTTGCGGTGTTGGGACACGATGTAACCACGAAACTCGACAAATCGCCGTCACAACTAATTGGTAAAACCATTCATATCAAAGGCATTACCTTTGAGATTATCGGTGTTTTTGAAAAAAAGGGCACACTGGGCTGGCAGAATGCTGACGAACAAATCTGGATACCTTTGGATACAGCGTTGTTTCGCATGTTTGGCCTGAAGGCGATTGAAGTTATCAGCGCTAAAGTCGCTCCAGACAGCACCATCGAAAAAGCCATAGTGGATATTGAGCGTGTCCTGCGCCGCGAACATAAAATAATGCCGGGCGAAGACAATGATTTTTCAATCGGTGACCCGCGTGAATTCTTCAATGTTCGCCAGGCTGCCACTGATGTATTCGCCTATCTGCTCGCCAGCATTGCCGGCATTAGTCTGATCGTCGGTGGCATTGGCATTATGAATATAATGCTGGTCACAGTCACTGAACGTACGCGAGAAATTGGCATACGAAAAGCACTCGGTGCTACAAGATTCAACATCCTGATGCAGTTCCTTGTGGAGGCCATGATTCTCTGCATGATTGGTGGTTCAGTTGGAATTCTGCTCGGCACCGGCATTGCCACCGCAATGACCCAATTTGTCGGTTGGCAAACGATTGTCTCCCCTGCTGCCATCAGCATTGCCTTTCTGTTCAGCGCCGGCATTGGACTTATCTTTGGCATCCTGCCAGCGCGCAAAGCGGCGCGACTTGATCCCATTGAAGCCCTCCGCTATGAGTAATCAGTTCCCACCTTTCTTATCTCCTGCTGAGGGAGTGGCTTCAGCCACGAACAAAGAACTTCAGATTTAACGCAAAAGCGTCCAGACTTCATAAAGAAGCTGATGACCAGGTCGCAGATAAACTCAAAAATACCTTTTAAAGTGTCCTACCTGAAGCTGCCCTGCAGAAACGGTAGCGAATGATGAGCCAGGCTTTTCCCGGCTCTAAACCGTAACGAGGAGCCACTGGTGCTGCCAAACCTGACCGCCATCGAAGCCCGTATCATCGCCTGCCTGATGGAAAAATCCATTGTCACGCCGGATCAGTATCCACTGACGCTTAATGCACTGACCAATGCCTGCAATCAGAAATCCAGCCGCAATCCCGTCATGTCCCTGGAACAGAATGTTGTCCAGCACACCTCCCGTGCGCTGGCAGACAAACATTTTGTGCGCGTGGAGACTAACTTCAAGAATGGCATGGAGAAATATCTGCAACGTATCTGCAACACACAGCTCAGTGATTATCAGTTTGAGCCACCACAGTTTGCCATCGTCTGCTTGCTGTTGCTGCGCGGACCTCAGACACCCGGAGAGCTAAGAACTCGCTGTGGGCGCCTGCATAGCTTTGCGGATAACGCCGCTGTAGTAGCCGCACTCATCTCTCTGATCGAGCATGAAGGTAGCCCGCTAGTGGTTAAACTGCCGCTCACGCCCGGACGCAGGGATGCAGAGTACATGCACCTGTTTTCCGGTCCCGTTGATGTTGAAGAACATGTCAACCAGGCGAAGACCGCAAAGGCGGCCGGGACTTCGGAACGCGTCAATATGTCTGACCTGGTGAAGAGAGTCAGCGTACTGGAAACTGAAGTCGCTGAACTCAAGGAGCAATTAGCGAAGTCACCCTGATTCTGACACAACGACTGGAGGCCACATCTGGCGGTCTCTATTTTGTCGAGTCGGCCTTGTGGCTCTTGCGTTCTTCGTCCACGGCCAGCAATTCAACATCGAAAATCAGCGCAACATTCGGCTCGATCTGCGCACCGTCAGCCCCAAATCCCGTCTGTCCCCGAACCCCATAAGCCAGATGTGGCGGAACATACAGCTTCCAGATCGCCCCTGTAGACATCAACCTGAGCCCTGCCGCGAATCCTGGCAGCACGTCATCAGTCAAGATGAATTCTGCAGGGCCGTTTTCTGTACTATCCAGCACCGTACCGTTCAACAATGACATTTGATAATTGACGGTGACACCTGACCCGATCGTCGGACTCGAGCCAACACCAGGCCTGATAATTTTGTATTGCAGACCGGTGGGCAACTCAACTACCCCATCTTCCTGTCCATTCTGTTCAAAAAACTGTTGACCCAACTCCAGGTTTCGACCGGCGGCCCGATCCTGTCGTAAATTCGCCTTGCGCTTCACCTCGCGACCGAATTCCGCAACGATGTACTCTATCTCGCTACGATTGATTTTCGGATCACTATGCCTGTATGCATGCTCTATGCCTGCAGTGAACAAGTCGAGACCAAGATTATCAACATCAGCTGCGAGTTTGCGCCCCATGTCATAACCTAGGCTGTAGCTAACCATCTCCTGGCCCAGGTCGGCATTTTGTGCCGCGGCGCTGAATACCAGGATGCTGGCCCGAACAGACGGTTGTTCCCGGATAACAACCTGGTAGCGGCCTGGTTCCGTGAATTCATACCGCCACAATCCGCCCTGCAGGACAGGCACTTCGCCCTGCACCCCGGTGTCACTGCTGATTTCCAGCGTCACCGCGGCAGATTGATCGGTTGCCCGAATGAAAGACAGGCTATCTCCAACCCTCAGCACCATGCGCGCCGGGCTGAAGTGCTCACCACCGAGATCTACAGTAACTTCGGCCGCATCAAGCGCGACCGCAACCAGGCCCAACATTATTACTGCCAGTCTTGTCATCGTTGCTTGCATTCCCGGGTTAGCCCATCACAATCCAAAGGAGCCGCGTCCGTAGATTGTATTCGAATGTTATGCCTGACCATGAGCGGCCGTCAGTTTTCGTCACTACCCAGGCCGTCAGCCTGGTTTTGCTCACGGTGCTCGCGAACCTTTTGGTCAAACAAAGCTCGTTCGGCTGAAGAGTATTTTTCCTGTGATACATTTCTGCAGGAAATCGCTTCAAGGTATGTATCTGTTGCTTTAGCATAGATTCGCCCGTCAAGGCTTATCGATATACCTGCGGCCCGCTGCTCTGACCATACCAGGCTGTGTTTGAGCACCGCATTAAATCCAAGCAACCGGCACGCCCCGGCGGTAAATCCGCTTACAATTCTGAAACTTTCCGGGCCTGAATGAATAATCGGCTGATAGGCTGTAATGGAGCCGTCTGCGTTCTGTTGTATCGATTCTGCGAGCAATTTTGGCCAATAGGGCTGCTCTGCCGTACAGGTTACAGACTCGATGTAATACCCCGTCCTGATTCCAACAACCAACCCCTCTGCGCTTAACTCGACCCCGTCCTTAATCTCATCCGAGCGGATCACATGGTCCTGCAGGAACCCGTCCATACCGAACAACGCACAGATACCCGGCACACCCCGACTGATCCGGAGCTGCTCAGCCGGGTTACCGGAACCCGTTCGCAATCGCGGCTGCAGGAAAGTCCTGCTGGCATCAGCATTTTCGATAATCTGCGCCGCATGAATCGATGTCGCGCCCACAACCTGCTCACCGGCACGGACGCTGGTTGAAAACAGCGCCAGGCAGAGAAAACACCAACAAGTGAAACGCATGATATCCATCAGAAATGCTCTCTTACAAAACAAAACAGGGAGGCAAGGCCCCCCTGTTTTTGCTCCCTGCCGCTGGGAATCATCCCAACATCCCGGCCTAACCGAATGTGCGGCTCGTAAAGGTCATCTGTGAGAAGTCGTTCTTATACGGACTCTCACCGACCTTACGTACTTTTCCAACCCCGAGCTTGAACCGATAGTTCCCACTCATCGGATCGGTCACGCTCGATGACAACGCATTAATAGCGTTCTTACCACCGATGACACAAACCGAGAAGGTCGTACCCTTGCGAATATTCGCAGTGACATGCGCCACCAGCTTGACCGATGCGCTCTTGAACTCGATGTGCCCGTTCTTCAACAATCCGGTATACATCGTGTCTTCCAACCGGCGATGAATAAACCCGCCGGTCTGCACCGCGATACGATCACTGTAAGTCTCGACGTAGTCACCACTCTCGATACCCCGCGCCTTTGCATCCTCCGGGTGAATCTCGAGGATATTCTCGGGGAAACGCTGCGTGATGTAGGGTCGTCGTTCGTGGTCATCGAAACCTGATTGCCAGATCTCGTTCATTCGACCGCTGGTCACCCACAACTCATCATCCTTCGGCTTGATCGCGTTATAGAAGTCTTCAAACAGAAACCACGGTGCCTTCACCAGGTGCTGCTTGCCGGATTGCGATTTAAAGCCCTTGAAGATCTTGTGCTGCCAGGTCAGTGCCTCAGGGCCGGTCTCCGGCATCTCCAGCGTACTGTCGTGGAACCGCTTGGTACCAACCATTTTGCCATCAACTTCACGCGCCGGCGTCTGAATACCCTCAGTCCCCAACTCCCGCAGGAAATCATGACCGGTCTTGCCCGCCAGCTTCGCGTACTTCAGAAAGACCGCATAGTCGCGGCGACCACCGCGATTCCCGCGCATGCTATCTTCGTAGACGTCATTTGAGTCTTTCCAGTCAAAGCCCGGGAAGCCCATCTTCTGACCGATCTGCCCGACAATCCACCAGTCCGGCTTGGCCTCGCCCGGTGCGTCGTAGAACTTCTCGTAAATACGCATGCGCCGCTCACCGTTTGAGCGTACGAAGGTTTCTTCTCCCCAGGTTGCGGCCGGAAATACAAAGTCCGCCAGTTCGCTGCCAATCGGTTCGCGCAGATAAATATCCTGGTTAACGATCAACATACCACCTGAGTCGACGCGCTTTTTCAATTGTTCGATCGCGTGAGCCTTGTCATTGCGCTTGATCTGGTGCTGATTTCCAATTGTCTGCTGTCGTAACGTAGCTTCCAAAGCCTGCGAAGCACTCATCGCGCCGGTCCATGTCGTACCGACGACATAGGCCATGCGCACATGTCCGTTCTCTACCCACTTGTCGAGGTTCAGTGACATGCGACGACGACCAAAGAATTTCTCCGGCCCCTTTGAACGCGGATAGGACCCGCCACTGTTACCGCCACGCTGATGACCGCCAAGGCGGCTGATCATCTGGCCCGGGCGGTTACCCGAACCGACCAGAAAACCGAGCGATGCAATCGAGGCCGTGTTGCCGTAATTATTCGTCCAGTAATTGCCCTTCTCGATACCAATCGACGTCTTCAGACGACTGCCATCTTCGCGGGGCCTGGCCATTAACTCAGCCGCGGCAATGATCTGCTCTTTCGCCAAGCCACAGAGTTCAGCGGCATAATCGAGTTCGGACTCTTTCTGCTCGAGGATCCACTTCTTGTAGTCCTCAAAACCCTTGGTCTGTACTTTCCCCTAGGTGGTGCGCCACTGCCATGGGGTGTCACGAATACCACGACCAAAGCCGGCGTTGGACTCCCACTTGTTTGCGGGCGGGAATTTCTTGAGCCAGGCGCTATCTTCCCAGCCGTTCTCGAGAATGACCCGTGACAGGGCCAGGTGCAGCACCGTATCGGTACCCGGTATCAACTGCAGGTGAATGCCGCCATTCTCCTCAGCAAACTTGCTGCCCGACGTCTTGCGTGGATTGACAAAAATCTGTTTCTGCCCGTGATCAACGGTGCCCCGCATCATGAATTCGTTCCAGATGATGGTTTTGGACTCAAACGGGTCTGTACCACTCAGGAAAACGACGTCCGCTTCGTACCAGTCATCATAGGAAGCCGAAAAATTATCAATGCCGGCATCACGAAACCCCGGTGTATCAGGAGCGTGACCCGGGTTGTCATGGAATGCATGCGCAGGCGTATTGATATGCCGGAGGGCCAGCTTGGTCAACGCATAGTTGTTCTCAAAATACTGGTAAGAGAACTGTTTCTGCGCATAGGCATTCTCACTATATTTTTCGATGACATAGTTTGCCCTCTCCGCAAATATATCGGTCGCATCGTCCCATGAGACAGGCTCAAGCTTGCCATTAATACGCATCATCGGGTGCTGCAAGCTTGAGCCTGTCTCATGGGACATTGTAATCCCGATATACGTAATAACCGAGGCTATAAATATTTTATTTTTTTCAGTCTAATGGCCGGCAAGATTGATCGACAATCGTTGCAACGGGCGTCTGTTTGTGATTTGGCGTACCCAGTTGTTTCTGGATCAATCATATTTGGCAGGAGCCGACATCATGTTGGCCTCCGATTCTACAGGAGCATAAGGTAATGCAATTTCTAAAAGTTGGGGTTATGGGTGCGCTCGCCGTCTCCATATCGTCACTGATGATCGACACAACCACGAATATGGCCCGAGCCGACATGATATCGGTTGACGGGTTCAGCATGTCCGCTGACTTCCGGGCACGACTTGAAAATGACTGGGACTCCCAAAAATCGGATGGCAGCAGTCGTGACGATCGACTCCGCGCTCGTATTCGGGCACGGGTCGCCATCAAATACCAACCTGATGATACTTATGAATTCGGCATCCGGTTACGCTCAGGTGCTGAAAACAGTCACCAGTCGCCACACATTACGGTTTTTGATTTTGATGACAACAACACCGGTGATGCAGATTTCAATTTCGACAAGTATTACATGAAGATCAAGGGATCGGGTTTCACCGCCTGGGCCGGTCGCAACAGCCACCCGTTCTGGAAACAGGATGAGTTTTTCTGGGATGATGACGTCACACCACTCGGTGCAGCCGTGAGCTACTCAACCAAGGTCGGTAGCGCCAGCAATATCTCTATCAATACCGGTGCTTTTTCAATGCCGGTCGGCATGCGCGATTCAACAGGCAGCCTGGTCGGTGGTCAGGGCGTTTATAGCGTCAAGGTTAATGACAGCACCAAGCTGACATTCGCCGCCGGTTACTTTGTCTTTGATGCTGACATGGACGATCCCGAGGCAGGCACACTACGTAACGGCAACGGCCTGCGTGACTACGAAACACTGGTGCTGAATGGCCAGGCAAAATTCAATGCCGGCATTCCAATTACCATCGGCGCCAACTACTACGATAACGGCGAAAACTATACGGCTGCCGATCTCGCAACGCTCAGTTCTCACATGACAGGTGTTACGGCAAGTGATACCACGGGCTATGCAGCGTTCATTAAAGCCAACGTCGCCAAGGACTGGCAGGTAGCCTATTACTATGCCGACATCGACGGACTGGCATTCAATGGTTCATACGGTCAGGACGACTGGGTACGTTGGGGTTCATCCACCGAGGCTGAATCAACCAACATGAAAGGTCATGAGTTCCGCGTCAAGTACTCGATTGACGGCAAGTCGAACCTGGTACTGCGCGGTTATTTTGTCGAATCTGTAACCAACCAGCAGGACGGCAATCGCGCCCGCCTGGACTACAACCGCAAATTCTGAGTACCTGAGAATAGCGGGCGACGGACCACACATCACGCCCAACAACAAATCAGGCCCTTCATGGCATACCCGCCATGAAGGGCCCTTTTTTATGTGCGGGAATGGCTTCCCGTTGCGATGACAATGAATCGCGACTGAAAGCCGCTTCTGTAACTTTACCGGGCCGTCAAAGGTCAATAAACTCAGCAAAAGAACCGCAAATAATGGAACGGCCATGACCCGATTCACTGATAAACCCATCACCGGTGCCGGCATAGGCCTCAGATCCCGACACTACCAGGAAATCCTCGATACCAAACCTTCCATCCCCTGGTTCGAGGTCCTGTCCGAGAATTACTTTGGTGTCGGGGGCCTGCCCATTTATCACCTCGAACGGGTTCGCGAACTCTACCCGGTCACGCTGCATGGCGTTGGCATGTCACTCGGTTCAGCTGATCCACTGAATTTTGACTACCTGGCGCGACTCAAGAAACTCGCCGAACAAATCGAACCTACCTATATTTCAGATCATCTGGCATGGATCTCCATCGACGGGCGCCACGTTCATGACCTGCTACCGCTGCCATACACCGAAGAAACGCTGGCACATTTCGCCGACTGTGTCCTCCAGGTGCAGGATTTTCTTGGCTGCCGGCTGCTGATCGAAAACCCGTCAAGTTACATGGGCTACAAGGAGGTCGACATGACTGAATGGGAGTTCATAGCGGAGCTGGTCAAACGCGCCGATTGCGATCTCTTGTTCGATGTCAACAATGTTTACGTCAGTGGCCAGAACCACGGTTTCGACCCGTATGAGTATCTGCATTCGTTGCCAGAGGGTCGGGTGCGGGAAATTCACCTGGCCGGCTACGAGGAGCAGAATAACTACCTGTTTGACACGCACGGTTACCGGGTACACCCACCGGTCTGGGAACTGTACAGGGAAACAATCAAACATCTGGGACCTGTCCCGACGCTGATCGAATGGGATAACGATATTCCGGAATTCGAGGTGCTCGTTGATGAAGCCAACAAGGCACAGAAGGTAATGAGCGACAGGGAGGCAGCGGCATGACTTCATTACAAGACATGCAACGCATGGTCCATGACGCGGTGTTTGAAACCGGACCGGACGGCCCGGCACTTGCAGCCATCAGCGAACATATCGAGCCCAGTGATGGCTTCACAGCTGCAGAACACCTGCTGATTTACCGACGCGCGATACTCGGCACACTGGTTCGTGCACTCGGCGCGATCCATCCGGTCTGCAAACGACTTGTCGGGGAAGAATTTTTTGACGCCATGGGCCGCGTTTACGCACGACAAACACCATCAGAATCACCCGACCTTGGTGACTACGGCGAAAACTTCGGCGATTTTATTGCCGGCTTTGAGCCGGCTGCCGAACTCATCTACCTGGCCGATGTCGCCCGACTTGAGTGGCTCTGGCACCGCGCATTTCACGCCCCTGATGAGGATAGCATCGACGTTGCTGCGCTCGGCGCAGTAGCCGAAGCGGATATGGGTAATATTGTGTTCAAGCTGCCGATCTCGGCTAATCTGCTCGTCTCAGACTACCCGGTGCACCGTATCTGGCAAGTCAACCAGGATGACTGGACCGGCGACCAGGCCGTTAACCTGGATGAAGGCCGTGTTCGGCTGATTGTCTGGCGCCGCGGGCACGAAATGCACATCGACGAACTGGATGCCGTGGCATGGTCGCTGCTGAGCAGAATCAACGCGGGCCAGACACTTGGCGAAATCGGCACAGCAGAGGGTTTGGACAACCTCGATGAGATACTGCCGCATTGCGTACAGAACGGCTGGATTGCCGGGTTCGCGCTGCAGGCCTGATCCCGCCCTTTGGTACTGCCGGTCGCAATTCATCGCCCCGCGCCAGCCCGCTTTTCGGTATCATCAAATAACGAATTAACCACGGCACTGAGTTCAACTGACTTTTTCTAACTCCATCAGCCAGAATTCTTACTGCATCTGAAGATACGCTCATGAAATACGATATTCTTGTTGTCGGCGCCGGTCCGGCCGGTCTCAGTTTTGCCCGCTCACTCAAAGACTCCGGGCTGAACATTCTCATCATCGAAAAATCATCCATGGATGACCTGCGTAATCCGGCCCCCGATGGCCGGGAGATCGCGTTAACACACTTGTCTGTCCAACTCATGCAGGAACTTGATGCCTGGCAGCGTATTCCGGCCGAATCGATATCACCGATAGGCGAAGCCAAAGTTCTGAATGGTAATTCGCCCTATTTTCTCGATTTTGACAGCAAGAATGTGGCCGGTGATGCGCTCGGCTATCTCGTACCAAACTACCTGATCCGTAAAGCTCTGTTTGAAGAAGTCGAACCTCTGACAAATGTACAAATCGTAACGGATACGGTTGTCGAGAGTCTGGGTACCAACAGTCAGGGTGGTGTCGTCAAACTGGAGAACGGTGAGACCCGCGAAGCAACACTGATTGTTGCTGCGGACAGCCGTTTTTCGGTAACCCGCCGGGAAATGGGTATCAGTGCGAGCATGACAGATTTTGCCAAGACCGCCATTGTTTGCCGAATGGAACACGACCTGCCACATGAACAAGTCGCCTACGAGTGCTTCCATTATGGCCGGACGTTGGCGATTCTGCCGATGGCCGGCAACCTGTCATCGATCGTTATTACCGTACACAATGAACTTGCTGAACAAATCAGCAATATGAGCGAGAAACAGTTCAATCTCGACATCCAGCAGCGCTTCGGTAACCAACTCGGTGAGATGCGACTGGTCGGCGAGCGGTTCTCGTACCCACTGATCGCCGTACACGCCAATAAATTTTTTGCTAACCGCTTTGCCCTGATCGGTGATGCGGCTGTCGGCATGCATCCGGTCACTGCACATGGCTTTAACCTGGGTCTCAGGGGGCAGGCAACACTGGCCCGCGAGATCGTGCGTTCAGTCTCCCGTGGCGAAGATATTGGCACCCGACGCGTGCTGGCAAAATATGAGCGCCAACACATGCGCGTCACGAAACCGATGTATTGGGGCACAAACGGTATCGTCGGCCTGTTCACTGATGAACGACCACCGGCCAAGGTGCTCCGAAATATTGCCCTGCGAATTGCCAATAACCTGCCGCCGATCAAGCGCATCATAAAAAACCGGCTAACAGAAATCTCTCCCACGCGTTGAGACCGGCCCTCACACTCATTATTACCCTGCTCTACGGCTGTTCACTGCCGCCAGACAACACGGACCCTGCCAACATGCCGACTCCACCTGTCGCTGAAGTTCGCCCGTTTGCAATCACCTCCCCGAACGGGTCACGCACTGATAACTACTACTGGTTACGTGATGACGAACGCAAGAATGACAATATGCTGGCCTATCTTGAGGCCGAGAATAGCTACACAACGAAAATGTTTGCGCCTCTGCAGCCCCTGCAGAACCGACTCTATGAAGAGATCATCAGCCGCATCCAGAAAGACGATTCATCAGTCCCGTATCGTTTCCATGGCTACTATTACTACACCCGGTTTGAGGCGGAGAGCGAGTATCCGATTCATGCGCGTAGAATGGGATCCACACAGGGTCCTGAGGAAATCCTGCTTGACGGTAACCAACTGGCAAAAAATACCGATTATTACTCGATCGGAAACTACGAGATCAGCCCAAACAACCAACTGCTGGCCTGGGCCGAGGACACCACCGGACGCCGGCAATACACGATCCGGTTTAAAAACCTCGTAACCGGCGAGACATTGCCGGATATCATAACCGGTAACCAGTCATCACTGGTCTGGGCAGATGACAATGAAACACTCTTATATATAGAGAGAGATCCAACGACACTACTCGGTGTTCGCGTCAAGCGTCACCGACTCGGCACAGATGCTGCCGCCGATTCTATCGCCTACGAAGAGCAGGATGATTCTTTTTACATGTCGCTGAGTCGCAGCGGCGATGAATATTACATAATGCTACACCTCGGCAGTACCGTTGCCGATGAAATCTGTTTCCTGCCGGCCGCACGACCTGCCGACGAATTCAGCGTATTACACCCACGGCAACGTGACCATGAATACGATGCCGATCACAGCGGAGATCACTGGATCATTCGCACCAACTGGCAAGCCAAAAACTTTCGCCTCATGACTGTTAGCGACGGCCACACACAGGATCGTGAGCAATGGCTGGAACTGGTTGCGCACGACGAACAGGTTTATATCGGTGAGTTCGACATATTCGATAATTTCCTCGTTATTGCAGAACGCCGGGACGGCCTGCGCACCCTCAAGGTACTCGACCGGCATGGCCATTCGCTATTCCCGGTTGCCGCAGATGACCCGGCCTATGTCATGGATTTCGACACGAACATGGAGCCGAACACGAACTGGCTGCGCTATAGCTACTCTTCACTGACGACGCCGGAGACAATTTACGCAGTCAACATGCAAACACACGAACGTCGAATGCTAAAACAACAACCGGTACTCGGCGGCTTCGACTCTGACCACTACCGTAGTGAACGTCTGTGGGTTACTGCCCGTGACGGCGCACACATCCCCGTATCACTGTTGTACCGCAAGGACTACGTACAGGATAAATCGGCACCGCTTTACCTGTATGCCTATGGAGCCTACGGCTACTCCACGGACCCTGCATTCGAAGACGAGATACTGAGCCTCGTCGACCGTGGCTTCGTTTATGCCATCGCCCATGTCCGCAGCGGTCAGGAACTCGGACGGAACTGGTATGACACCGGCAAACTACAGCACAAAATCAACACCTTCACGGATTTCATCGATGTTACGACATCCCTGATCGACAGCAACCATGTCGACCCCACCCGGATTGCAATCTCCGGGGGCAGCGCCGGCGGCCTGCTGATCGGCGCCGTCGCCAATATGCGACCGGATTTATACCGTGCAGCTGTCGCCGATGTCCCCTTCGTTGACATCATCACCACCATGCTCGATGCGAGCATCCCGCTAACCACCAATGAATACGATGAATGGGGCAACCCTGAAAACCGCGAAGACTACGACTACCTGCTACATTATTCGCCCTACGACAATGTCCGGGCACAGGACTACCCGGCGATGCTGGTCACCACCGGCCTGTGGGACAGCCAGGTGCAATACTACGAACCGGCCAAGTGGGTCGCCAAACTCCGCGCCACAAAAACCGATAACAACCCGTTAATCCTGCACATCAACATGGATGCCGGCCACGGCGGACAATCAGGACGCTTTCGCCGTAACAAGGAACTGGCGATGGAGTATGCGTTTATTCTCGATCAACTCGAGGTAAGTGACTAACACCCATCAACCGGCTGGCGTGACTTCAACCATGATCTCCGATTACCCCAGGCTCGTACCATCAAGCCGTCCAGATCTTTTCCGCCGACTTCGTTCTATGCGTAAACCAAACCAGACAAAGCCAAGCACAGCGATCAAAATGTTCGACGTTGCCGAAGCAATAAAGATACCGTTCATACCAACCAGCCACTTACCGAGCAGCGCCAATGGCAAGAACAATATGACCGTTCGTGATGCCGACATCACGACAGCGGGCAGCGGGTAAGCCATACCGTTGAATGCCGCACAGGTCGCCATGACCATGCCATAGCCACCGTAACTGATAGACATGATCCACAGATAGTTAACGGCCACTTCACGAATCACGTCGTTATCACTAAATAACCCCGTCAACGGATAGGCAATGACAGCCAGCACGACGGCCAGGCTCAGGCCAAACAACAGGCAAAATTTTGCAATCACCCTGCGCGCCTCCGCCACCCGATCCAACTGCCCGGCCGCATAATTCTGCCCGATAAACGGACTCGTGACGGCAGATAACGCATAAAACGCGATCAGGAACATCGGCTCGACACGCATCGCGATGCCGAAGCCGGCGATGGCGTCGATACCAAACCCGGCAACCATGGCAACGATAACGCCATTGGCTATCGGCACAATTGCATTCGTAAGCATGGCCGGCAAGCCCACATGCAGCATCTGTCGCCATGAATCCAGAATCTTGCTAAACGCTGCAAAGGGTGTCGCAAATATTCGCAGGCGGACATGCAGATACACCAATGTGCCGACCAGTATGATCAGGTTCGCAACCAGCGTTGCCAGTGCCGCGCCGGCGATCTCCATGCGCGGAAAGCCGAACCAGCCGAAGATAAAAATCGGATCAAGAATTGCATTCATCACAGCGGCTGAAGTGATGATCTTGCCTTCAATCAACGAATTACCGCGGGCGCGCATCGAGGCCAGGCAGGTCCACAACACGGCTGCAGCAGGCTCGGCAAAATACCAGATAGACATGTAATCGTCGATTAATGGCAACAAATCGTCTGTTGCACCGAGCAGACGGAAAATCGGTTTGATCATGAATAAACCGAGCATGCACAGCATTAAGCTGACAAAACCGGCAAGCACTGCCGTATCGGTTGTCTGGCGGCGTGCTGTTGACGCGTCATTCCTGCCAATTGCACGCGATATACAGGAGGCTGCACCGGCCTCAAAGCCGATGATGATGCTGCTCAAAAACCAGATGATTGGAAATGTGAAGCTGATAGCCGCCAGAGGCGCATCACCCAGTCGTGACACAAATAACAGGTCAACCGCATCGAAAGAAATAATCGCGACCAGTCCCATCGCCATTGGCGTCGCCTGACGCCGCAAACGGCCGGCAACCGATCCAGTAGTCAGATCTATAGACACATAAAGTCCTTATGCAAAAAAGCGGAGCCGCAGTCCATATCAAGTCAGATCGGAACTGACCCGCTTGAATTTCCCGCCCCTGCCGAGTCGCCAGATTCCCTCGTGCACTTCAAATGGCTGATTCGGTACCGCATCAGCCAGCTGTCGTCCGAGTTCTTTGGCTACGATATCGGGATGTACCGATTCAAAGTACAAACATAACGAACCATCATGATTTTGATGCAAACGCCAGGCATCCAGGTGCGGAATCTGCTCAAACTGAAAGCTTAACGGCGACACACGCCGGCCGTCATGGCCAATGACCCAATCATCGCGACGGGCCTGCTGGATCGTGATGGTCGGTAACCGTATCTCGCAATCCGCAGACCCGGCATCGAACGATACGATATCGCCAAGCCGGTAGCGCAACAAGGGTTGCGAAGACACGAACAGGGGCGTCACCAATAAACCATCGGCATCGGCCTCCAGCACGATCTCGTCGACATTGGCATGATAACGCCGACACAGCGGACATTGCCAAGCAATCGCACCGGATTCTGTAGAACCATAACAATCAAGGACAGTTGCGCCAAATGCATCGTGCATGGTCTTGCGCCATTCCGGCTGCAGAAATTCTCCGCCCGGTGCAAGGTAACGAACGCCAAGGTTACGTAGCGAATCATCAGCCTGATCAATAAATCTCACGATACCGCTGGAAATACCCCGGATCAGTTGCGGACGCAACGATCGCAACAAGCTGTGAATCTGCCCTACATCCGCAGCTACTCCGGCAAACCACGTACGATAGCGCACGCCCCCATATTCGAACAATTTTGGTGCCATCCCTGCCTCTGCACACCAGTTACCGTCGACAAACACGACCTGGTGAACCTCTGCAGGCAAATCATAAAACAGCTGCGGACGGTACAGCAGCGCCCGTCGAAAGCGTCGCTCCCGCAAATTGTTACGGATTGAAACCTGAAATCCGCTGGTACCCGAGGTCCGGGCCTCACGGATAGAATCATCCACCGATACCGGCACCTCGGCAACGTCAGATTTTTCCAGTGGCCGAACCTGTTCCCATACCTGCCTGGAACCGATACGGTCCGAGTAAAATGAACTATGGTCACGAAACCAACCCAGAATTGCCGAATGGTCGTACTCTATCGCCGCCGATAACGCCCGTTCCCGCAATAGCGATCCCCACATCGCCTCGGGTGCATGAATGATGGGGTTGCTAGCTGGCATTGACGTAATTTTCATGATGACTGTGGGCGCAGCATTATAGACAAGTATGCATGGCTAACCGCCTTGCCAATACTCGCGCCCATAAGCTAATTACGGTAACCTTGCATATGACCGCTCATTGGTCACTCATATTGATACGTCAGTCACCGAGCATGATGACCCGGTAAAAGAACTAAAGAAGATTTTGATTGTGGGGAATCATTCAATGCTGAGTCGAATCTGCCTGTTCGTAATGGGTATAGTTTTTTCACTGGTTAATACAACCATTCTATTGACGTTTCCGCATATAGCCGAAGCACAGATTGAAGAAATCGTCGTTACCGCACGAAAAAAAGAGGAGAGTCTGCAAGAAGTTCCCCTATCGATCAGTGCTTTCTCCAGCAACCAGATGCGTGAACGTGGCATCAGTAACAACTACGATGTTGCGAGTTTTACGCCAAACTTTAATACCGTACAACTGGTCGGACGGGATAATGATCGACCGACGGTTCGTGGCATGGCAAATCCCGGTAACCGTGGCGAAGCCAATGCATCTTATTTTATTGATGGAACCTTTGTTGCACGTTCTATTGCCACGGCAACGATCGCTTCCATGGAACGTGTTGAGGTTTTGCGTGGCCCACAATCTGCGCAATTTGGTCGGGCAACTTTTTCAGGTGCCGTTAATTACATAACACGAAAACCGACTAATGAATTTACGGGTGAAGTCAATGGACGATTTGGCTCCAGTGAAGACTATCAATTCGGCGCATGGGCCAGCGGACCAATTCTTGAGGATAAATTACTGTTTCTAGTGTCCGGTTCCTGGGACCACTATGGAGGTCAATGGAACAACAACCTGCAGCCAAATACAGCATTTACTCAGCCGACGTTTCCAGATCCTTATGTAGGTCAGAATACCGAGGGTGACACGAGCCCCCTCGGTGAACAGGAAACAATGGATTTCCTGGCCAAGCTGACATGGTTACCTTTCGAATCTACAGAAATAAATTTAAAAGCCAGCTATACAGATGCAGATGACAGCCATTGGCCGAACAACGCATTTACCACGATGAACTGTCAGTTACCGGACAACCCCGATGATCCATGGTACCGGACCAGTCAGGGCACATTCTGTGGCGAAATGAAGATCGATGGCACAGAGAACCGCAAAAACATCCCGGACATTATAAACGGATTTGTAGTAGAACCTGTTCAAGGAGATTTGACAGATTTAGAGAAGATTGCGGTGGGGGTAAAGCCCGGGCAACGTCGAAAGACAACCCGATTATTGGCCGAGTGGATTCAGGAAATTGCCGGCTTTACATCTACGTTAAAAGGATCGTATAGCTTTGACGATTTCGAATCAGCCTATGACCTTGATCACCAGGAAGTCAGGGCGGTCTGGGGCCTGTTTAATTTCAACAACAGGTTTGAAACGGAAGACTATTCGTTCGAATACTCGATTGAAACACCCGCAGATAAGTCGGTTAGAGGAAAACTGGGCGTCTATTACTTTAGCAAGGACCTCACCGATCATCAGCGCAGCATCGCGGGCCCACTGACTGTATGGGGGACATCACCCGGCGCACTGTTCCAGGATCCCAGGCTGCAGGAAACTGACAACAAGGCCATATTTGGGGGCGTCAGTCTCGACCTTGCGGATGGATGGACGCTGGATGCAGAGGCCCGTTATGCCGAGGATGACCTGAAAATCACGAGTGGTCAGCGAAATATGAATAATGAACCAACTCCTGTGCAGGATTCATTGACTTATACGGCCTTAACGCCGCGAGTGACGTTAAACTGGCAGGCGACTGATAGCCTGATGACCTATGCGCTGGTTGCCAAGGGCACCAAGCCGGGCGGGTTCAATACTGAATATTACCGCTCGGATATCTTTTCCGAGTTTACAGAGTATCTTGTCGACTGTGACCCGGCCAACCCCGGCACTCCGCCCAATACCAACCCACTAGCTAATTGCGAGGAGGAAAAGAGCAACCTGGCCTTCAAGGAGGAGGAACAATGGACCTACGAGGCCGGTCTTAAGAGTACCTGGCTCGATCGGCGCGTTATGATCAATCTGTCTGCCTTCTATATCGACTGGAGAAACCAGGGCCTTTTTGCGCGATCAGTGTTACCCAACAGTTCCGGCTCAACCAACACAAGCACAATCCTGGTCAATGCCGGCAAGTCCCGGATAATCGGCCTGGAATTCGAATCAAACTATGTCTTCAACGAAAATTTATCGCTGTTTGCCAACTATGGTTATAACAAGGGTGAGTTCAAGGAAGGCAAGGATCCTGACTATGCCCTGCTAACCGGTGGAGATGGAGATCTGACCGGCAACGATATTCCGGCTTCGCCGAATCACTCCGTGGTGTTTGGGTTTGACGCAAGCTCACAGTTAAGCCCTGATATAGATGGTTTTTTTCGCAGTGACTTCCTGTATGAGTCGGAAAGATTTCACCGATCTTCAAATTTTGGAAAATTGGGCGAACGCAAAATTGTAAATTTTCGTATGGGCCTGAGATCCGACCAATGGACCCTGACATTTTATGTGCGCAATTTAACAGATGACGATACTCCCCTGTCGGTATTCAACTTTGTTAATTTTGCAGCCGATCCAATTGTTACACCTCCTTACCCGGACCATACTCCTGCCGAACCTCACCTGGCGGAAAACAATGGAGAATACCCGAATATGTATGCCCTGAACCCACAACGAGGCCGGGATATCGGGGCTGAGTTTCAGTGGCGCTTCGGGAATTGATTCCTGCCCTGACAATAAAATGATCACATAAGATGAGATCCAATCAAATGCGACAAAAAACACCCCGCCAGGGGAAGCGGGGTGTTTGGAGGATTGTGGTTAAAGAGACTACTTTCTGACCACGGCTGATACTTTAATACAGTCCCTATTGCCGGCATGTGGAGAGAATATTAACGTTAATCCACTATTTTTTACCTGCTTGCCACAGACCCCAACCCCTGTAGTATCCACACGATCATGCCAGCATCGCTAAACCCATCTATTCCCGATCAGAATAGAGTCACCGCAGACTCTTTGCTGCACAACATCTTTGGTTTCACCGCATTTCGTGGCCAGCAAAAAGTAGCCATTGATGCTGCATTAGCATGTCAGGATACTCTCGTCCTGATGCCGACCGGTGGTGGCAAATCACTTTGCTATCAAATTCCAGCCCTGTTACGCGAAGGTACCGGCATCGTCATCTCACCCTTGATCGCACTCATGCAGGACCAAGTTAGCGCACTGCACGAACTAGGCATCAATGCTGCCTATCTGAACTCGACGTTGAGCCATGGCGCACAGCAACAGGTTATTGAACAACTACAAAATAACGAAATTGATCTTCTGTACATTGCCCCGGAACGACTCATTCAACCCGGTACACGAGCAATCTTGTGTAGCGTCCCTGTCTCGATCATCGCAATCGACGAAGCACACTGTGTATCACAATGGGGCCATGACTTTCGCCAGGATTACCTGGCCTTGCACGAACTCGTAGACTGGTTCCCGGACGTGCCCCGGATGGCATTGACGGCCACAGCGACCGCCATCACGCGCAGTGAAATCATCGAACGTCTCGCGCTGAACGAACCTGAGCAAATTATCAGCACTTTTGACCGTGCCAATATTCGCTATACCGTTCAGGCCAAAACCGACGCACGACGGCAACTCATGCAATTCCTTGCTCAACACGAAAAATCCGCCGGGATTGTCTATTGCCTTGCGCGCAAGAAGGTCGAGAGTATTGCAGAATGGCTGCAACAGCAGGGCCGCAATGCACTGCCCTATCACGCCGGTCTGCCGGCCAAAACCCGCAGTGAAAACCAGCGCCGGTTCCTGGCTGAAGATAATGTCATCATCGTCGCAACGATTGCATTTGGCATGGGTATCGACAAACCGGATGTACGCTTCGTGGCCCATCTCGACCTACCCAAAAGTATTGAGGGGTATTATCAGGAAACCGGCCGTGCCGGGCGCGATGGCGAACCAGCCGACGCCTTCATGGTATACGGCCTGCAGGATGTCGTGCAACTACGGCAGATGGTCGACAGCTCGACTGCCGGTGAAGCCTTCATCCGCTACGAGCGCCAGAAGCTGGAGGCCCTGCTGGGCTGGTGTGAAATCACCGGGTGCCGGCGCAAACCACTGCTCGCATATTTCGGTGACGAGCTCGAAGACAATTGCAACAATTGTGACAATTGCCTGACCCCACCCACAACCTGGGATGCAACAGAAGCAGCCCGTAAACTGCTGTCAACCGTCTACAGAACCGGTCAATACTTCGGCGCGATGCACGTCATCGACGTCCTGCTCGGCCATGAAACTGACAAGGTCATCCAGCGCAATCACAACAAACTCAGCGTATTTGGTATCGGCACTGAACTAGAAGCACAACCGTGGCGATCTGTCATTCGTCAGCTTGTCGTAGGCGGCTATCTGAAAGTTAATCAGCAGCGTTATGGCGCACTCACATTAACTGAAAAAAGTCGCCCGCTGTTACGTGGCGATGTCAGCGTACACCTGCGCGAGGACAAGAAAACACCGGCGACCCGCAAGAAACCGCGGAACGCAAACCGCGCCGTAGCAGATGCCGACCGCGACCTGTGGGAAGCGCTACGCGCCTGCCGACTGCAACTGGCGACGGAACACAACGTACCACCGTACGTAATCTTTCACGACGCAACCCTGCTGCAAATGATCGAATACCGTCCCGACAATTCAGAAGCGTTACTGACCATCAATGGTGTCGGTGAAGCCAAACTGGAACGCTATGGCCAGCAATTCATCGCAGTCATTCGTGAATTTGCGTAATCAACCGTTCAGTATCACCTAACCATCCTTGACTGCACTCCTGATTTCCTAAAGCAGCACACCATCAAGATTGGTCGCATTTGTCGATAAATGATCAGATCATCAATGTCGGATTCGGTCACAACTGAGGCTCCGAAAACCTGCGTAAAGCAGTCACTTGGATTTATGCGCCGGAACGAGCGGGAATTGGTCCGAAGCTGTCGCGGGTGAAATCACTTGATTACTCGATCTTGCTCGCACTTATGTTAAATATTAAGTGCAAGTAGCAACTCTCTGTTAAGTTGATACTTGGAATAAGCTCCGATGGCGCATCTATAACTTCATAAAGCGATTTGATATTGGGGGCAAATTTAAAATGAATAAATTATGTTTTCTAAGCAACGTATGCGTTTGTGTACTTACGTTATTCGCAGCAACAGCACAGGCAGCACTGATAACCCCCGCCGGCCTGAATGCGGGAGATAAATACCATGTGATATTCGTTTCATCAACGACGATGGATGCCACCTCATCGAACATCGCCGATTACGATACACATGTTCAATCCGCCGCCAATTCAGAGGTCTGCTCCACGCTCGTTAGTAGACATTAATTCTAGGAAATTGAAATTCCTGGTCTGAGGGACGGGTTTGGAGCGCATAGCGGACAGCTGGAACCCTTGTGGCTGGGGGGCAGCGGCCGACCCATTCACGACTACGAGCAACTGGGTTAGGCTCTACCCCATGTGATGGAAATAAACGGGGGGCCGAGATCTATGAACATTCGTGTTTGGAAAATTATCTTCACTGCCATCTTTAGCCTTTTGGTGTTCTCATACGCAGTACAGAATGTAGCGAATATTACCGGCGGCATGTTTGCATCGCTCGCTTACGTACTCAGTCAAGCTGATCACGCCGCCTATCCTGAATCGGTTATGCCTACGATAACTCAGCCCGCTCTAATCTGGGCTGCGCTGCTGCTCGTACTCGTTCTCGAATTTATCTGTGGGACTCTTGCTGCCCTTGGTGCCTGGAATATGTGGAAATATCGGACTGGAACAAGCGCCGAATTCCGCGCGGCCAAGATTCACGCGCTAAATGGTTTTGGGGCGGGCGTCGTCGTCTGGCTTCTTCTTTTTGGCACGTTCGGGGCCGCGATGTTTCAAATGTGGCAGACCGAGATTGGCACGAGTTCATTTAACGGAGCGTTCCAACTGACAGTCTATAGCTTACTGCTGTTTGGCCTGATTAGTTTGGAGGATTGACGTATTAACTTTCACGTCGACAAGAACCCATTTGGCGGTGACCGGAGTTGGACCGGAAGACGACATCTATCTACTTATAAATAGAACGCTTCAACATCCTCCTATCTATTGCTAGAGATTAGGTGTTGCATCGACCGGTTGAAATCGCATGCGCAAAGCAGACGTTCAATCCGGAGAATTCAAATTCCTGGTCTGGGGGGGCAATTCGGAGAGCATAGCGGACGGTGCGAACCCTTGGAGCTGTATACCTGAAGCTGGCCCAAAGCAAACCTTACTGGAACAGGTAGCTTTGACGTGAAACAGGCGATGAGTACTGCCTGCCGGAATGGTATTATTCGGTAACCATTTCAGTTTAACCGGTAACCCCCCATGCGTGTTTCACCTATAGGAATATCAGCCTGATCAGGGCTAAATCCCCCATAACCCAACTTGGTCGGAGGAAACAAATGAACTGGGGCGAAGTTATTTTTTTTCTACTTTCATTAGCAGGCTTGTTTGTCCTGGTGGTCATCGTCTTTGTGCTTAAGTCAATAAAACAAGTCGGGAATGAAAAAGACTCGCCCAAGCAGGATCAATAAGTAAACCGGGTTAGTTTCTCCCCGGACAAAAAGACAGTGGGAATCACAAATAATTGCTTGTGGCCGAAAAGCGACCTTTAGCAGTACCTAAAAGGTGTGTTTCAACGGTCTGCTCCTTGCGTAAAAGCAATCAATAAACCCGGAATTCAAAAGTTACTGGTCTGAGCGGCGGATTTGCAGAGCAGCATATGTTGGTTGATGCCACATCTTCCACCAACACCCCTTCTTCCCAACGAACTTTAGCAGGGTAATACGGTCAGACCAGATAATCACCAGGGGATAAACCTTTGACCACAACCATAAGATCACTAAGCCTGTTGCTGGCGCTATCACTGTTAACGTCGGCAGCAACCGCTAAAAAAATAAATGGGTTCACCATTAAAGACCCACTCATTCCAACCCGTCTGATCAAGAGCGGCGGCCCGCCGCGTGACGGCATCCCATCGATCGACACGCCACAGTTTCTTGCTGCAACTGATGCAGAAATTATCACGGACAGTGACCGGGTGCTGGGCATACGCTTCAAAGGTATCGCCAGGGCCTACCCGATCAAAATTCTGAACTACCACGAGATCGTAAACGATGAATTTGCCTCAACACCGGTTACTGTCACGTTTTGCCCGTTATGCGGTACCGGCATCGCATTCCTTGCTGTGGTCGATGACATGGTACGCAGCTTCGGCGTCTCCGGTTTACTCTATAACAGCGATGTACTTATGTATGACCGTGAAACCGAATCGTTATGGTCACAAATTCTCGGCAAGGCCATAAGCGGTCCATCCAAAGGTCAGACCCTCGATCCGGTACCGGTCCTCCACACCACCTGGGCCGACTGGCGGCGACGTCATCCGGATACCAGCATCCTTGCCGTGCCGCGACCGATAAGCCGCAACTATACCGTCGACCCGTATCTTGGTTACGCGGACAGCAAGCGCATCTGGTTCCCCGTCACGCGACGCGATAAACGTTATCCGGCCAAATCAGTCATCTTGGGCACGGTGATCGACGGTCAGCCGCATGCCTGGCCCTTTATCGAACTACCAAGTGGTCAGCAGGTACTAACCGATCACGTGGCCGGCCATGAACTCACAGTCGAATATGACCAGACCACCTATGCTGCCCGCATCTTGAATACCCAGGGCGATGAAATTCCGTCGTTCACTGCATACTGGTTCGCATGGGCTGCATTTCACCCGGACACCAGCATCTGGCAGCCGTAACAGAAACAGCCGGCAACATTACTGAACCGTCGATGCTTGCCTGGCTGTCATGCCCTGCGAGACGATCGAATCAAGTGACATAAAAAATGCATCGATAATCGGCCCGGCATACTGCTCTGCGGGGACGCCCCCATAGATGACAGTTGTACCATCCTGCACCATGGTTCTACGGTACGGCCTGGTCCAGTCCGTGTATTCGACGGTCCGGTAAACGTCATAGCCATCGAAAAACTCGAAGTTCGCCATATCGTGATAGAACATCGTGTCGGTGTTCTCGAAGAAGAACTCAAGCGGCACATTCAGGATGTAATCGTAATCTGCCTTGATACCGTCCCAGAATGCCTTGTTCGTCGACAGGTAGGTGCCATTCGGGTTGTTATGCGGATCGGCAAAGTGATCCTGCGACTGCACGACCTCGATACGACTGAAATCGTATTCTTCGATAATCTTGCGCGCCTCCGCCATCGACCGGTCGACGTAACGGGGCGCCAATTTAATCCAGCCCTCGTGGGGAACGTTGTCCCACGGCATACCGTGCACCGACATGACGAGCTTGACCGACGAACCGGCCGGGATCTCATCCAGATTGGCACGAATGATCGGCGGATGGGTTTCATACATCACATCGAAATGAGACAGCTCGGGCGAGATGATCACCTTGATCTCCTTGTGCCCGTTCTCTTCCTGCCACTCGTGCAGGTAGTGCATCGCATGCTTGATGCTACCGTTGAATTCCTCGTGGTGAGAATAGATCGGACGGGGCGCGGCCAGAACCAGCGTATCGATTCCCTGGCCGAGAAGATCAAAAAACGCTTTACGCGCCATGGTGGGATTGTCGGCCGTAACCCATGCCCAGGGAATATCACCGTATTTTCGCTCGAGCTTCTGCATCGCATTGTGGACGAGGTATCGATTGCCGGCTTCATGCGGTACGCGACCATCGTGAAAGCCCTTGCCCTCTGCGTAGTAGTAGTTCCTCGCCTTGACCGCCAGTTTCTGTGCCGACGGCATCGCACCGCCCTTGCGGCCCTCGTACAGGAACGTGCCATGACTCAGATGCGTATTGCCCGGCGGTACCCACTTGATTTCACCTGCATGGTACTTGTCTATATAAGGCACACCGTCAATATCAGTACTGCTGCCGTTGGAGTCGACGAGGTCGGTCGGCGTGAACTCCTCGAATTCATAGAACTTGTCCCGGTCGAGCAGCACAACACCCTTATCCGCCTGCACGAGATCACGAATGGGCCACGGAATATACTGCAATGATTTGCCGGCCATCGTGTAGAAATCTTCTTCACGATAATCCTCCGGCATGACGAGATGGGATACGAAAATACCGATCTTGCCTTCAGGTTTTGTATCCTGATTTATGTAGTATTCGTAGTAGTCCGGCTTGGCCAGTTGCGGCGGCTGGTTTTGTGACATTGCGTAACCGACTACGGCAGCAATTACGACCACCACGCCAAGAACAATCTTCAGTAATAGCTTCATACCTGTCGTCTCTGGTTTCTTAGTTGTTTATATGCCGACAAATAGCGAAGATCGCGCATTACACGATCCTCGCTACCCCTGCCGGGCTGTTTCCAGTTTGTTGCTACACGCCCGCCACGTTGTGACAGGATCGCATCCCACGAATCAAACATTGCCTGTCCGATGTATGGTGAATAGCGAGGCCCAACCGGAACCCCCAGGTAATCGATCTGTGTACCGTCGATCTCGAAATGCTTCGTGTACGGCTGTTCCCACAGTGATGGCGGATACTTGATCTGGTTGTAGACCGAATAGCCGGGGAAATTCTCATAGTTCACCATGGCATGATAGAACAGCGTATCGGTATTTTCGTTATAGAACTCGATCGGCAGATTCATAACATGATCATAGTCGTCCTTTACCCCATCCATATAGGCGGTATTCGTCGCCAGAGACAGATGGTCCGGAACCCAGTAGTGATCTGCAAAGTGATCCTGACTGACGACAACTTCGAAGCGACTGAAATCATATTGAGACAACAGTTCTTTCGACTCCTCAACCAGTACATCACGATAGGCCGGCGCCATCTCCAGCCAGGGTTCGTTCGGAAACTCCCGCCACGGCATGCCATGCACGGACCAGACCATCTTGACGCTGACACCCTTTGGTAACGTGTCGAGCTTGTCCTTGAGCATCAGCAGGTAACCGTCACGAATCGGCTTGAAGTGCCCGAGTGGCGGCGCCATGACGACCTTGATATCGCGGCCGTTCAGTTTCTCCCACTCTTCTACATACTCAATGCTGTGCCTGAAGCCGTTATTGAAATCCTCATAACCCGAATACACGACCATGTGCGATGCCAGCACGAATGTCTCGATACCACTGTCAAGCATGTCGAAGATCTTCTTGCGCCACAACCAGGGCTTCATCGTGTCTGCATGATCAAACGCCACATCCGGATATTTTTCTGCCAGCCTCGCTACCGCATAGTCATTGACGGCATGTTGCTGGCGCTCGGCCGGAATCTTTTGCCCTTCGATGCCACGACCCCAGTACCACAGGCGCGCATAACTGATCGTCTTGCCGGCGGTTGTCGGAATGCCGTCCTGACGACCCGTGTAAACGAAGTACCCGGTATCCAGATGTATCGATTCCTGCGGCGGAACCCACTTGACGAGCCCCTGTTCGTGCCCCTCGCGATAGTGCTCAATATAAGGCGTTGCATTCATGTCGCGATCAGAGCCGAAGCGATCGACAAGCTTGGTCGGGACAAATTCCTCAGTCGAATAATCGCGATTGGGATCCATCAACGCGACACCCGTGTCGGACAGGGCCGCAATCCTGAATGGCCACGGAATTCGCACGTGGGCAATATGATCAAAAATGTTGTGCCACCAGGTCGGATCGAAATCTTCAGTTGTCGACAGGCCGATCATGAAAATGCCGGTCTTGCCCTGCGGAACAGTGTCCTGCGTCTTGTACATCGCATAGATATCCGGGCCATGCTCACGATTCTTATACTTGAACGTGCCGTAGCCACCGGCAACCACTGCAACAATCAATACCAGAATGGTGATCAGAAACTTTTTCATTAATTTCTCCTAGCGATTACCGGGCTCGTTTTACATTTTTGTGACCGGTCGGTCAATTATTCTATGCCACTTTGCTCCATCTCGCCAGTATGTCATGCAGTGGCATGGATCGCAGGAACATGGCTGACGGCACGACCCCCACCATTCCGGTTCTTTGCTACAGTACCGCTATGACTTTTTCCCTCCAGCGCCGTCGCCTGTTACAGGCTGCCCCGGCTGTCGCCGTCGCCCCTTATATAAGTAGTTGCGGATCTAGTGATGAACTGCCGTTACCGCCGGATGTGCCGATCAGCCCGTTCGGCTCCGAATCAACTGCCGAGGAAGTCACCGCGGGCATCGACCTGACCGGCAGGACCGCACTCGTGACCGGCTGCAACTCCGGAATCGGCTACGAGACAATGCGGGTGCTGGCATTACGCGGAGCTCACGTGTTTGGCTCGGGTCGCACCCTCACCAAGGCCACGGACGCCTGCAACAGCATCGCCGGGCACACAACACCGGTCGTCATCGAACTGACCGATCTCGACTCAGTCGTTGCTGCCGCCAGTTTTATTGCTGCACAAACACCCTCGCTAGACATGCTGATCTGCAATGCCGGCATCATGGAGCTGCAAACGCTCGAACAGGTTAATGGCATCGAGAAACAATTTTTCGTTAACCATCTTGGCCACTTCGTACTTATTAACCACTTGCTTACCCACCTCAGCAACGCACCCCAGGGCCGTATCGTCAACGTCAGCAGCGGCGCTGCGATTCGCCAGGCGCCCGAACAGGGTATCGAGTTTGACAATCTGTCAGGTGAACGCAATTACGAACCGGGTAAAGCCTACGGTCAGTCAAAGCTTGCCAACGTATTATTTACCCTTGAACTGGCCCAACGATTGCGTAATACCAATGCCACCGCCAATGCACTGCGCCCCGGCGTGATCCCGACAAATCTTGGTCGCCACATGCCAAAATGGAAAGTCTGGGTACTCGAAAATCTCGGCAAACCCTTTACGAAAACAATCCCGCAAGGCGCCGCAACAACCTGTTACGTTGCAACCAACCCGTCCTTATCCGGAACCAGCGGCTACTTCTTTAACCACTGCAACCCGCATCGCCCGGGCGGACATACCGAAGATATGGAAATGGCCGCCAGGCTCTGGAAGATTTCGGAACAACTGACGGCAGGCCATCGGGTCTCGACTATTGAAGTCTGACCCGCTGCTCGTTCAAAATATCGGCAACCAGAATATCGTCGCATGTCTATTTCGCTGCTCATCGCCGAGGCGCTGCGCACCCGCAGAGAGTTCGATATAAGTCTTTGGCGTCAGTTCTGGCAAGCTGTCAGCCTGCGTTATGGCTCTTCCAAACTCGACCCATGGGAATATTTCTTCTTCCAGGTTTTTCTCGATCGTTACTCACCGGAAGAAAAGAGTCGCTTTGTCGGCTGGCGCCGCGAGATACAGCTGGATCGGTTGGCCAACGCACAGGATGCTCGCGACCCGGCTAATAACAAACTGGTCTGCCATACCCTGCTGGCCAAGCACGGCCTGCCACAGGCAAAAATTACCGGAATCTATTGTGAGGCAGACCCGGGAATACGCGGCCCGGCAATACTGAACGATCCCGACAGGGTCGCCATGTTCCTGTGCAATACCGATCACTACCCTTTATTCGTCAAACCCGTACGCGGGGCACATGGCAAGCAGACCTATGCGTTGCAGGATCTGATCAAAGATGAATTGATTCTTGGCTCGGGAGAACGGCTTGGAATGACTGATTTCATTGCCCGGCTCGACCCGTCAAGAAAAAATGGCATCCTGTTCCAGGAATTACTGAACACCTCACCTGATCTCGAGACAATTTGCGGCCCCCGTCTGACCAGCATGCGAATTATTATTACCATGACACCGACGGGTCCTGAAATTCTCAGTGCTGTATGGCGCGTGCCGACCGGCACCAATATCACCGATAACTTCGACTGCGGACGCAGCGGCAACATTATTGCCGACATCGAACTCGCCAACGGGCATCTGCAACGAATTGTGCGCGGTATCGGCTGGAAAATAATTCCGCTCGATCGACATCCGGATACCGGCAGTACCTTCAACGGCCTGAGCCTGCCGGATTGGCAGGAAGCCCGTGCGCTATGCCTCGAAGCCGCTAAGTTATTCCCGAACCTGCGGTTGCAGCACTGGGATATCGCGCTGACTGACCGTGGTCCCGTCATCCTGGAAATCAATGTGGAGGGTGGTATGCGCACCCATCAGATTGTTCAGCAACGCGGTATCTACGGCGCACGTTTACAGCAGGCGTGTAAATCCTTGAAGGCATTAAATGAGCCCTGATCACAAAAACCTGGTGAATCCGGGCACTCAGTCACTGAACATCAGGAAAATTTTGTCCCAGGGCAGTATGGCCCTTAGTATGCTGCAGTTTAGGAAGCCATTCTATTTGATGAAGGAACAGCTATGAAAATCGCGGTAACAGCAGCCTCCGGAGGTCTTGGGCAAGCCATACTCAAATACCTGAGCGCAGAGACAGGAGCAGCCAACACGATTGCCGTCGCTCGATCCCCGGACCGGGTCAACACACCGAACATCGAGGTACGGCGTGGTGACTACCAGTCTGTTTCTGAGCTAACCGAAGCATTCTCAGCTATAGATACGGTCGTCATGATTTCCGCACCCGTGGGTGATTGGGACCGAATCTCCATGCACCGAAATGTAATAGAAGCGGCCAAACAGGCCGGTGTACGCAAGGTACTTTACACCAGCGTAGTCGGTAACGGCCTGGAAGAAGACACGTGGTTCTGGAAAACCCAGCAGATCAATCGACAGGCGGAAATTGATCTGCATGAATCCGGGTTGGAATGGATTGTGGCAAGAAATGGACTGTATATCGAAAAAGATCTGGCCCATATCGTACATGCAAAAAATGCCGGAGTTTATAACAACATCGTCGGTGACGGAAAATGTGGCTACATTTCTGTTGATGAGTTGGCCTATGCCACTGCAAAACTTGCGATCGATAACGATTCGAACGGACAGATATTCAACCTGGTCGGTGAAACCCTGACTCAGGTTCGACTGGTGGAACTGGCTAACCAGGTCTTCGACATGGATGTTCGTTATGAGGTGATCACCGATGAGGAAAACATCGCTGAACTGATGAAGGACCCAAAAATTGCTGTGCGTGGCGAGAAAGTTGCCAGAATGCTGACTGGCTGTTTTCAGGCGGTTCGCGCCGGCGCCTTTGATGTTGAATCAGATTTTGAGCGGGCCGCTGGACGGGTGGTTAAATCAACCCTGGAGATGATACGGGAGCAGCGGAAAATTATGGCTGGTTAATCTCCGGATGTCAGTTTTCATTTTTTTGTTCCATTTCAAGTGCACGCCTGAAAGGACGGATAGCGCCCCATAAGATCAAGCCCGCAACCGGAACACTAATGCAATTCACCAGTGTTACGGATGAACCGACCGCCATATTGTCCTGTAAAATATATTCTGTGATAAATCCCACCATCGTGGGTCCGGCGGCCGTTGAAATAATATTCAGGGCCAGCATCCAGACGGCCGAAAGCTGTGCACGCATCTGGTTAGGCACCAGTATTTGCAAGGTTGCCGGAGCTGCGGCGATGGGCATGCTTGCACAAAATACAAATGGACAAAGCAGTGCAATGGTGACCGTACTGTCCATCATTCTGGTCGAAAAGTAGCTCAGCGGAATCAGCAATACCGCCGAAATCAGACCAACCCGGAATGTCGAATCAGTGTAGCCACGTTTTTGAAACTGGTCGATCAACCAACCGCCAAAGTAGACACCTGCAGGCGAAAAAATCAGCAAAATCAGGCCCAGCGTAATACCTGTATCCGCCCGAGAGTAATCGTGGACCCGGCTCAAATACGCCGGTACCCAGGTCATAAAGGTGGTTAATGGCACTGCCAGTAGCGCGAAACCACAAAATAATGACGCAAATAACCTGCTATTAGTCTTTACGTAACCCAGCACCTGCAACAATGGAATTCCACCCTCATGTCCTTTGAGCTTACCGCGACGTTTGGGTTCCTTAACGGTCAACATCAGAAGCGCCACCAGTAAACCCGGCAACCCAACTACAATAAATGTCATTTGCCATGGTTTTATAGTACCGATCAACGGCAGGGTAATGTTGCCTGCGCTGGAAAGGATCTGAATCACTAAGCCGCCCGTCAGAAAGGCAATACCGGCACCCAGGAATGCGCCCGCCTGATAGACCCCAAGGGCTCGACCCAGTTTTTTCCGTGGGAAAAGATCTGAAATCATGGAGTAGGCCGACGGTGATAATGCAGCTTCACCGACTCCTACGCCCACACGTACGAGAAAGAGGCTAAGAAAACTGTTGGCAAGACCACATGCAGCTGTCATCAGGCTCCACAAAGTAATACCAGCGCTAATAATGCGCTTGCGATTGTAACGGTCGGCCAGACGCCCAATCGGAATTCCGACCAAAGCGTAGAATATTGCGAACGCCAGCCCCTGAAGCAAGCCAATACCAAAATCCGTAATAACCAAATCCTGCTTGATTGGTTCAACAAGCAGCGCGATGATGGTTCGGTCGATAAATGAGAAAATATATGCGATAACGAGAATGCTGATCGCATACCAGCCTTGGGCAGAGCTTGGCTGTTGCTGCTGATTACCAGTCAAGGCAAGACTCACAAAGCAGATGGAAACCGGTTATCCGGCAGGCAGGAAAATATTTCATTGGCGATCCGATTCTCGAACATGGCTCTCGGCTCTAAAGCGATACTATAATTTATTTATTCTGATCTTTCGAAAGAAATACCAGATAGCACAAAACCACCTTATCAAAAGGTTCTGATCTACCCGGGCGTGCCGGGCTGGTAAATCGACACCGGCAGCAGACAGCTGCCGGTATTTTATCCGGGAACGATGGCCTCGTCGCTACGGTCACGCTTGCGAGCATACATGTTTTTATCGGCATCATGCAGCAATACGTCAAGATCCTGATGCCGCTCGGGTTCAAATGTGACGACACCGGCTGAGAATTGCAGTGCATATTGATCCCGAAACCCCCGGTTGCGTCGGGCGAGCCGTTCATTGAGTCGGGCGAGGACCAGGTGCACATCCGAACCCGCGGAACCCGTCACGAGTACTGCGAACTCATCACCGCCGATGCGCGCAACAACATCGGACTCGCGAAATGTCTTCAGCAGGGCTCGGGCAAATTCGGCGAGAACCCGGTCGCCGGCTTCATGGCCCAGATTATCGTTAATGGCCTTGAAGTCATCGAGATCGAACATGACGAGTGTTGCCGGTTTGCTCATGTCCCTGCACATCGTCAGCGCATGACCGGCAATCGCATTAAACCCGCGGCGATTGCTGATGCCGGTCAGTTCATCAGTCGTCGCAAGCGTCGCCGAAAGCAATTCGGCCTCAACCATTTGTGCAAGCTCAAGAAGCATACTGATATGCTTCGATGCAAACTCACGAGGTCGTTTATCGATCAGACAGAAAGTACCAAGGTGATCACCGTCGGGACTGCGCAAAGGATAGCCGGCATAGAAGCGTATATTCGGCGCTGCCTCGATCATGGCATTCTTATTGAATCGATCATCAGCACACACATCGTGTACGACGAGCACCTCATCGCTATTCATTACATGACCGCAGAATGATACCTCGCGTGGCGTAGCCTCTACATTGATACCATAGCGAGATTTGAACCACTGCCGCTCCCGATCGATCAGGCTCACGAGTGCAATCGGCACATCAAATATCTTGCACGCCAGACGAGTAAAGCGGTCGAATCGTTCTTCCGGCTCGGTACCCAGAATCTTCAGAGCATGCCGGGACTGCAGCTTCAGCGTCTCTCCGCTGGTATTTGGTAATTTAGACAGGTCAACATCTCCTTACTGTAACGCTTGCGCACAGCGAATTTAACAACAGAAGAACCGATTGAATATCGCATTTATTGACCAATGCTTAGTTGTTTCTCATCACAAAAATGAAAGATTTCGCTAACCCACCAGCCGGCCTCAGTATCCGGCCCAACTATCAACCACTAGGCGGCGAGCTTTATGCGCAGCTTTACCCCGCGTACTATCGCTGGATAGGGGAGGCAAATAAGGGCCAGACCCCACTGTACGGAGAAAGCTAATGAGTCTTTGGAATCGTGGTATTGCTACCCTCACCTTCGCCATCGTGATGCAGATGTTCACAAGCAGCGTATCAGCTGCACCGAAAGTCTCGGATATAGACAAACTTCCCAGCCGTACCGGTGACTGGTCTGCCGCAGAAGTAGCCCGGGGTCGCGAGCAACTGATCCGGGCATTTGATGCCGGCTGGATTCGCTTCATCGCCGCGCGTAAAGATCAGGCTATCCTGGCCAAAGAACCACCGAATCAGCCCGGCGCCGCAAAAAACTATGTCGTGCGCATGGCCGATTGCCTGCCACAGCCCGAAATTGCCCATTGGCCCGAACAACCCGTCGGCATGTTCAAGGACATTCTTGATACCGGCATCATTCGCCAACTGGTGCAGGGCGTCCCGGAAACCCCGGCCAACACGTCATGGTATTTTTCAAATATCGGGCGACAATACCAGGCCGGTGTCATCGCTGAAATTGAACAGCACTACGGGGTCAATCTTAAAGTTGAAAGTGTCGTCGTGGCACCGGGGCGACTGCCCATCACGTCGATACTGAATGATGGCAAAATCGATTTTGTAACCCAACTGAATGCAACCGGTGGCAACAGCCAGGGCTTGCGGCGACGCGTATCGCGGCGCTTCAGCTGCACAATGTCAGCCTCGAGCCAGTTCATTCACATCCCTGTAGACTCAAAGCTCGTCGAGGAGATCAACAGTCTTGACGATTTGATGGCACGACCCGACATCAGCATCTGTGCCGGACCGTTGACGACACAAACCGCCAAGGCGTATATGCCCGAACACACGGTCAGAACGAAGTATGTCAATGACCTGACCGGCTGCGACAAGGCCATCAAGAAAGGCAAACTCGATGTCATCATTAATCCTCTACATGACCTGAAGGTAGCTGGAATCGACGGCTACAAATCCGTGCACACCCTGCTCGTGGCCGGCACACCATTATGGGTCGCCGCCGAGGGCATCGAGTGCCCGTCGGATGGCAATCCAAAGACCGAGGACGAATGTTTTGAAACCGATGCACCCTGACCACCAACGGAGCCGGACTCTGCCCGATTAATAATGGGTCGCTGGAAACCACCACCGCCGAAGTCATCGCCTTATATCACACCGGATGGTTACGAGGTGTTGCAGGCTGATTTAAAGTCCCTGTGGGCGCGCCGCGCTGATGTCGTCAAAGCACTCTCGGCTGCCGCCGCAGAAGGCGATCGTTCCGAGAATGCGGAGTACATCTATCGGAAGAAGGAACTTGGCGGCATTGATTCGCGAATCCGTTACCTGCAAAAACGGCTTCCAGGTCTTAACATCGTGCGTGAAACTCCGCACAGCGACCGGGTTCATTTCGGCGCCTGGGTCACGATTGAACGCGATGACGGCTCACTAGTAGAGTACCGCATCGTCGGCGCGGATGAGGCAGACGCCACCAACGGTCTGATCAGCATCGACTCACCACTGGCCCGTGCGATGTTGAAAAAAATACCGGGCGATGAATTTACACTGGACATCAATGAACGTTGCGAGGAACTCGTCATCAATCATATTCGTTACGAGTAATTCAGCGGAAATTCCGGTAAATAATTTAACCTAATGGATACCGGTATTGGTATATAGCGAGGCAAAATACGGCTACTCCAGCCAGCGCCCGCCGACATTCTTGCCGCCCCAAAACCGGACCAAACCCGCAATATCGCTGCGAACCGCCATAAAAGGCCCGGCCCGAGATTCGCAGAGCTCCTGAAAGGCAGGCGCAGCAATGCCTCCCCGAACTATATCAATGCCCTAGCCCGGACAATCTTCTCTTGCTATCATCCGCGCCCGGAATGCCGGTCAATCGTTGTAACCGCAGATTTGCGACGATCCTGATTTCCCTGCACCGGCAATGAGTTACCGCCCGGAGTTAGTGCTCGGGCAGTGCGGTCAAATGGCACTCTTATGGCCCATTTAATATGAGTGCATACCCCGAATGCGATAAGCTGGCGCGTTAGCGACAGCAGATGATTTGTTGATTAAACCTTATATGAAGAACGGACATGACGGACCTTAGCTTATACAGAAACATCGGCATCTTTGCCCACGTTGACGCCGGCAAGACGACAACGACAGAACGTATCCTGAAGCTTACCGGGAAAATTCATAAACTTGGCGAAGTTCATGATGGCGAAGCAACGACCGACTTCATGGAGCAGGAGCAGGAGCGCGGCATCACCATTCAGTCTGCAGCAACCAGTTGCGAATGGGATGACCATCGCCTGAATATCATCGATACACCCGGACACGTTGATTTCACCATCGAGGTCTACCGTTCTCTCAAGGTACTGGATGGCGGTGTCGGTGTTTTCTGCGGTTCCGGCGGTGTCGAGCCACAGTCTGAAACAAACTGGCGTTATGCCAATAATTCCGAGGTCGCGCGGGTTATTTTTATCAACAAACTCGATCGCATGGGCGCCGACTTCTACCGCGTCGTCGACCAGGTTCGTAAAGTACTTGGCGCAAACCCACTGGTCATGGTATTACCGATCGGTATCGAGGATGACTTCACTGGTGTCATTGATCTGCTGACCCGCAAAGCCTGGATCTGGGACACCACGGGCGACCCGACGCATTATGAAATTACTGATGTACCGGCTGACATGCAGGATAAGGTTGAGGAATTTCGCGAGCAAATGATCGAGATGGCACTTGAGCAGGATGACGAATTGCTTGAAGCTTATCTTGAGGGCAATGAGCCTTCCATTGATGACATCAAGCGTTGCGTCCGCAAAGGTACGATCTCACTCGACTTCTTCCCGACATTCTGTGGATCGGCATTCAAGAACAAGGGCATTCAGAACGTACTCAATGCCGTTATTGATTACCTGCCAAGCCCAACCGAGGTGAAGCCGCAACCCGAGATTGATCTTGAAGGCAATGAAACCGGCAACCTTGCAATTGTTGACCCGGATGGACCGCTACGTGCGCTCGCCTTCAAAATTATGGACGATCGTTACGGCGCACTGACATTTGCACGTATTTATTCCGGTCGCCTGAACAAGGGTGACAGCGTACTCAATACGTTTACCGGCAAGACCGAACGTATCGGGCGTATTGTAGAAATGCATGCCGATTCACGTGAAGAGCTCGATTCAGCTCAGGCCGGCGACATCGTCGCGCTGCTCGGCATGAAACAAACCCGCACCGGTCACACATTGTGTGATGTAAAGAATCCGGCAACGCTCGAACCCATGGTTTTCCCGGATCCGGTTATTTCAATCGCCATTTCACCGATGGACAAGGCCGGTACCGAAAAAATGAGTATCGCACTCACCAAGATGATCGCCGAAGATCCATCCTTCCACATCATGACTGATGAAGATTCCGGTGAGACCATCATGATGGGCATGGGTGAGCTGCATCTTGATATCAAGGTCGATATCCTGCGCCGTACGCATGGCGTCGAAGTTGAGGTCGGCAAGCCACAGGTTGCTTACCGTGAAACGATTACCCAGACGGTCACCGACAGCTACACCCATAAGAAGCAAACCGGTGGCTCCGGCCAGTTCGGCAAGATCGAATACATGATCGAGCCGACCGAAACCGGCAGCGGTTACGTCTTTGATTGCACGGTTACGGGCGGTAACGTGCCCCGTGAATACTGGTCCTCGATCGAGAAGGCATTTGGTGGCTGTATGGATGAAGGCACACTGGCCGGCTACCCGTTACTCGATATCAAATTCACCCTGCAGGATGGTGCTTTCCACGCGGTTGACTCATCGGCAATGGCCTTCGAACAAGCTACCAGGGCTGCCTATCGTCAATCGATACCAAAGGCCGCACCGGAATTGCTCGAACCGATCATGAAGATCGATGTGTTCTCGCCGGATGCGAATGTCGGTGATGTTATCGGTGATCTGAATCGCCGTCGCGGCATGATCAAGTCACAGGAAGTCGGGCCGACGGGAGTTCGCGTCAAGGCCGATGCACCCCTGAGCGACATGTTCGGCTATATCGGCGACTTGCGGACCATAACATCGGGCCGCGGCCAGTTTTCGATGGAATTCTCACACTATGCGCCTTGCCCGAAGAGTGTTGCTGAAGAAGTCATTGCCGAGACGAATGCCCGTAAAGCCGCCAAGTAGGCCTGTACGCAGACTGGTCAAAGCCCTTACTATCTAGCCATACGATATTAAGGAGGTGGGAGTACTCCACCGATTCGATGCGCTTCATAGTTTTGCTTTGCACCCTTGGCTGCCTGGCGGCCTGCCATACCGACAGGTTGACGCCAATCGATGCGAACGCGCAGGAATTTCGTGATTGTGACTTCTGCCCGGCCATGATCAATGTGCCGGCCGGTCACTTCCTGATGGGCACTGCTGTCGAGGACCGGCTTCTCGACCCACGCACCGGCAAGCCGGCCATTAACGATAGCCCGCAACATGAAGTGCACATCGACATACCATTCGCGATTGGTAAATATGAAGTCACGGTGGCCGAGTTCGCCGAATTCGTCACCCGTACCGGTTACCAGCCCGAGAGCGGCTGTGTGGAGTTCAGCCCGCCCGAATCATTCTCGATCGGTGATACCGTCGACTGGAAAAACCTGGGATTTGAACAACCGGACGATGCGCCGGTGGGTTGCGTGTCGTACTTCGACGCCCGGGCCTATGCCGACTGGTTAAGCGACACAACCGGGCAAAACTACCGCCTGCCATCTGAAGCCGAATGGGAATTTGCCGCCCGCGCCGGTTCGACAGGCCCCTATCACTGGGGCACAGATAACACGCTGGCCTGCACCTACGCGAACGTACGCAGTCCCGGCGCACACACGATCAGCAAGCGACAGGCCAAAGCCGACCAGCAAGGCTTTCCTTGCGATGACGGCAAGCCCCTGTCATCGTCGGTCGGCAGCTTCCAGCCCAATGATCTGGGCCTGTACGACATGCAGGGCAATGCCTGGGAATGGGTCGCCGACTGCAATCACAAGGACTATCACGGCGCACCGACAGACGGCAGTGCCTGGCTCGATGCCGTCGATACGCTGTGCGGCTGCCAGTTCGGCGTGATTCGTGGCGGTTCTTATCTCAATCTCGTCGAACGCTCGAGCACGACGGTCCGCAACGGGCGCCCGCAATCAGGTCGCGGGACTAACATGGGGTTCCGGGTCGCCAGGGGCACGGACATATCCATCGCCATAAAATCCCGTACGGCTGCTGACAACGCATTCACTGACACGCCGGGTGCACAACTGTTTCGGGCCAACTGTGCGGCATGTCATGTTGACCGCGGCACCTACCGCGGTATCTATGGCACGGACCAGGCCTCGGTCGAACGGGCCATTCGTGGCGGCGGTAACAACGTCATGAGCATGCCGGCATTTACCGAGGTACTGAGCGCTGACGAAATCACCCAGGTAGCACGATATGTACGCGAGCAGAATGACTGGGACTGATAAGTGTGCATGCCTTCATTAAGAGCCCTGATCTGTGATTACCAACATCGGCCACAATGAACGCTAACGACGAAAACTACGTGCTAGGTTACGGTGGCGGCGCGATGGATTGGATGAAGAGTCGCACCGTCGAGGAGCACGGAGCCTTTCTTTTACCCTACCTCAAACCTGGCCAGAGCCTGCTCGACTGTGGCTGCGGACCCGGCAGCCTGACTGTCGGTTTTGCGCAGATCCTCAATCCTGGTCAGGTCGTCGGCATCGACCGTGAGACCGAACAGTTGGCCGCAGCGAAAGCCTATGCAAACCAACACAACCTCAATAATCTTCACTTCGAAACCGGCGATGTTTACGATTTACCATTCGACGATGCCTGTTTCGATGTCGTATTTTGCTCGGCCGTACTCGGCAGCGTCAGCAAACCGGAGCAAGTAGTCCGCGAAATGGTCCGGGTCCTGAAGCAGGATGGTGTTATCGCGATGAAGGAATTCGATCATGGCGGCGATATCGTCTATCCGCAAACCCCAAAACTGACCCACAGCATCGAACTCTATCAACGGATAAGAACCGAACACGGCCATGAGCAACGTGCCGGACGGCGACTCAGGGAATGGCTGACAAAAAATAACTGCTCCATCGAACACACGCACGCTTCTTTTGACCAGCGCACGACCAACACCGGTTTATACGATTATATCGATCGTAATAATCGCCTCGTAGATGAAATTCTGGCGACTCGCTACATTGAACTGGGCTGGGCTACCCGGGAAGACCTGGACACCCATGCGCTAGAGTGGGAGCGCTTCGCCCGGGATCCGGCCTCACTGCACGCTTCAGCATGGATAGATGCTGTTGCACGGAAAAATACTCCGACCACAGAATAACTATGCCCTGGCAAATGTATACTGACTAAAATCAGATCACCGGTTGGGCCCATTATTTTACTACTCAACCAATATTTTCAGGGGAACAGCGTATGCTTAAATCGATCATCATCGTAACCATCTCCGTGCTTAACCTTAATTCAATTGAGGATGCCTATCATGATCACCTGGGTTATACCGCCGTTGATCAGGGTGAATTGAGTGCAGCTACTACCGAGATCTGGAATACGGGAAACATGACCGGAAGTAAATATCTTGTCATGCAACCTTCGAGCAATGAAAAAGTTTACCTGCGGTTTGTTGAGAACCCGACGACCGAAGGTCACACTGCGATGACGACACACGGCTGGAACTCAACCGAGCTTCTCGTCAAAGACCCGGACACACTCGCCGAACAACTGGCCGGTTCGCCGTTTACCCTCATTGGGCCGCCAAAAGACTTATGGCCGGCACCCAATGCTCCGCGTGCAATGCAGGTGCTGGGACCCGCCAACGAGGTGCTCTACCTGACCAACAATCAGAACTTTGAATTCAGCGCAATTGTCGACCGGGTCTTTATTTCAGTTCTGTCCGGACCGTCAATGACGGAACTTGCCGATTACTATTCAAACAAGCTGGGGCTGAGGGTCAGCGAGGCGACACCATTCAAAATCACCGTCGTAGCCAACATGCAAAAGATGCCGGCAGACACGACCTACCCGCTGGCTGTCGCCACCATCTCAGAACGCTTCCTGATTGAACTGGATGAATACCCGCCGAGCACCAGTGCTCGACCGGTAACCAACGGTTACCTGCCACCCGGCACGTCAATGGTTACGTTCGAAGTCGAGGACCTTGATGCGTTAGACGTCAACTGGCGAGCGGCACCAAAGACTCTGGACGGACTACCGTACGGCGGCCGTCGTACGGCCGTCACCGTCGGCCCGGCCGGTGAATGGATCGAACTGATCGAAACAAATTGAGTGCATCTGCCCGGTAACACCCGGGCCAATACACTAATGCGGTGTTACCGGCGCATCATCAGCCGTAGTAATAACGGTACCGGGTTCAATCTCGCCTGTTGCCACTGCCTTCATATAGGCCGCGGTTGCGATATGACAATAGGCCTGACCCTGATAATTGGCCGGCAGGAACCACGTCACCCAGCTATCGTAGTCCTGGAATAACCCCGGTGTATTAAGATGGACCGCCCCGTCATCACCCGTATAACTCAACGGAAAATCCGCCAGGTACTCCCGGCCGGTAATAAAGGGCTCATTCTCATCAATAACGAATGCGGCAAGGGTCTTCGCCGCCTCCGGATTATTTTCCTGATGAAGGTCAGCAATTGCCTGCGCTTTCACGCGGCGGGCAATTTCCGGGCAATACAGCTGCTCACCGGCAGCATCCTCACCATAGGCCGAGCGCAGGTGAGCAGCGCCCTTGATCTTACACGACACCATGATCGGTCGCTGACCCGCGTAGGTGACAACCTGGTAGATATTATGGGGATCAGCCGAGGGCTTGGAATGGCGGTATTCGGGCATATCTGTGAATAAGGTAATCTCACCAGCCCGATCGGTGCTGGCCATGATTTTCTGCACGGCCTGACAAAAATCTGTTGAGGTCGGATCCGGTAACGCGTCATTAGCGGTATAAGCAGGCACAGCCAGCGACATCAACACCAGGAATAGCGCAATACACAATACAGATCTCATCAGATTCCCCATAAAACGACCGAATAGCAGGAGTTTAACCGCAGATCCGTCCATCGTGATAGAAGTAAAATTGAATTATTCTCACCGCCCTCTGGGTGGATACCTTCTGAACAAGGTCCAAATTCACTCCCCGGCTTGGCCGCCCACTCGCCAACTGCCATTTGGAGAATATTTGCGGCACTATTAGCGACCATGAGTGACCCTGCCAGCCTGAAAACCGTCATTGCCCGATGCCATCAGGCATTGAATCAACTCTTCTTTGTACACCAGGAAGCTGTGCTGCTCGGTGAATTACCGCGGGCCATAGATGCATTGCATCAGTTCACCTCGGCCCTCAACCTGCATAAAGACTTCGAAGATACTCAACTACTGACAAGACTCGAAGAGTTAGACGATCCCGGCGGCTGGCCGGCCTCACTGTACGGCCATGAACACAATAAAATCACCAGCCTGCTGACCCAACTGGAAAAAGATCTGCTCCGACTCAACGCACGGGAACTGTCCGGCACTGCATTGCGCATCGAGCTTATTGAGTTACTCGACCGGGAAAAATCCATCAAGGGCCTGTGCGAACATCACCAGGAACGTGAGGAAGCGGGCATGCTACCGGCGCTGGACGAACAGACTGATGCGGCCTGGCGCAAGGCCATCATCGAGCCGTTCATTGCTGAATGGCAGGCCACCGTAGCAGATTGATCTCGGCCTAGTGACTTGCCTCGCAGGCATCCCGACGGCGTAGAAACCGGGCCGCGTTCTTACACAGAAGACCTTCAAGCTCCCTGGCCGATAAGAAATCAGCTGAGCGGTAAGCCTCTATGGCATCACCATGGTCATCACCATCCGTACCAAACATGACCCGGCTCAGAACCCCGGCTTCTTTGAAGGCCCGTAACAACCGGTGAAATTTCTCACGACGCAGGAGTCTCTGAAAGGGGCTGAGTTCCACGTAGACCTTGGGATACTGCGCCATCAAATCAAGCAACATCGGATATACCAAAGGATTGGCATGCATGATCTGGACTTTCAGACGTGGATATTTCACCATCACCTCTTCCAGTTGCATTGGATCGCCGAAGGAAATTCTGAAATTCGGACAACAACGACTGGCAGTCAGCGGCGGTGCAGAATGAGTGTGAAACGCAACCGGGATGCCCAGTTCCTGAGCCAGCTCATAATAAGGATCCATGCGCGGGTCCGCATAGGACATACCCGCATATTGTGTATAGATTTCTCCCATGACCTGGTAGGTGCCATTTTCATACTGCGCTCTGAGCCAGGCCAGATCCGGGAACTCGGCACCATTTTCATAACACCGGTATTGATACCAGTTCGGATTCATCCCGCCCTCGCAGGGCAAAACCGGCCCGAGCAATAACCGCTCCGGCGCTTCACGACTCCAGCGTTCTAAAAAAGCCTGCGGGCCGCTGGCGGTCGCCAATACCACGTTGTGATTCTTCAATCCGTCAATCATCTCATTCATCACCGCGATATTTTCAGGATGATCGGGCGGGCCATCTGCACCGTAAGGCCAGGCATGAAAGTGCATATCGATGACCGGTTGATTGGCCCATACCGGTGAGCCCACCAGCGACAACCACCACAGCAGGCCAGTCCCTGCCAGATACCAATAGCCCATTTTTCTTTGCTGCATTGCTATCCTCTGTCGATGAGAGCCAACACGTCGGCTCCTGAACAGCCAGCATACACGTATTAATCCAGTTGCCCGGCGCTTAAACGCCACTTGGCGGTGTGATCCGCGGTTAGCGGTGTCCGCCATCTGCCTTTGGCTTACGATCAGGGCACTCACAACCCCGACAGTTTCAGGAGTACTCATCATGTCCCGGAAAAAAGATCACCCGACCGATACGGTATCGCGGCGCGAACTACTGGCTGCGGGTGGCGGACTTGCTGCAATGGCAGCCACCGGCCATGCAGCAGCAGATGAACACAATCCGTCGGCCGGTGATGATCGCTTTCGCATGACACCGACCCGTGCAATGCAAATCCCCAAGGATCCACGCCTGGATCTCGACGATCCGGCTACTAATTTAAGGGCCCTGATGAAACTCCGTGCGGATCTCTCCGGCAAGGATTGCCTGTTTGCATTTCCAGGCGAAGCCTGGGCGATGGTGCCGCAGGAACAGAACTATCGATGCTTTAAGACCTTCGGCATCGGTGCAACACGCATCGAGGAAGTCGAAGAAGGCTGGCGTATCTACAGCCGTGAAGTACTGTATTACATCGATCCGGATAGCGGGGAAATTCTCGAGGAATGGAGCAACCCGTTTCTGGGCGGGCGCAAGGTCGAAGTCATGCACATTGCCAACGACCCGGTCAATGGTGTTTTTAAGCACAAGGGCCATCCATTTCTGTCGCCGCCTTTTCCGTATGTCTCCTATGGTGATGACATTGTGTTCCAGTGGAATTTTTATATTTTCAAACCGGCCGTACTGACCCGCGCTGAATATCCACTGTATTCGAGCGGTGATATTGACCAGCATGCCGAACTCTGGGGCCTCAAGGGGCGCAAGAGCGAAATTCTCGACCCGAATATCACCTCCGCATCCTGCGTCATGTCATGGAGCCGGGTCGCCGATTGGCTGCCGTTCATGGAAATGGGCGCGAGTCCCGGCAAGATGGTTTTTCACAGTCACAGCATGAAGCTGATGAACGGCATCGACGACCTGCCCCGCTATATACTCGATTACACGGAGAAAAACTTTCCGAAGTACCTGGAGGCGCCGAAAGAATGGCTCGGCCCGGTCATGACGTCCTCGTTCGGTGAATTCAAGAAACACATCGATGCACAGCGGGCGAAACAAACACCGTAGAAACCCTGATCCGGTGTTATTGCGGTAACTGCCAGTCCCCGGTTTCACTCTGGTAGACAATGCGTACGAACAACTTGCTTTTAACAAAGCCCTGGCCCCATTTTTCTTCGAGGTCGGCCAACGGCTTTGCGGCAAGTATTTGCTCGAGGCTCTTACCCTGATCCAGTAACTTAACTATTGCACCGCGTGCCGCTACGAGCATATCGCGAATCTCGATCATGCGGGCCCGATCAGCCAACGGGCCGTGACCGGGAATAATAATCGTATCGGGACCCACCAGTTCCAGCATTTTGTTGGTAGCCTCGATCTGACCCTTGATGCTGCCGCCACTGGCAATATCAATCAAAGGGAACCCCCGATTTATAAATGCATCGCCGGTATGCATTACATCGGCTTTTTCAAAATAGTAGATTGCATCGCCATCCGTGTGCGCATTGGGAACATGCAGGACACGAATAACATCATCATTGAAATGGAAGGTCATGCGGTCACTAAAAGTGATGGTCGGCAACGCTGCCTCGGGATGCGGCGGTGTTCCGGCCTTGAAAACCAGGTGATACTGATCGCTGTTCATACGGGCCCGCACATTGTCGTGAGCAATGATGATATGGCCCATGTTGCCAAAGTGCTCATTGCTCCCGGTGTGATCGCCGTGCCAGTGCGTATTCAGCACATATTTAATCGGCTGGTCGGTGAGCTTGCTGATGGCCAGAACGATACGCCCGAGCATGGGGGCAAACTGATCATCAATGATAAACGCACCGTCCGGCCCGGCGGACACGCCGATGTTGCCGGCCGGCTCCATCACCATCATGTGTACGCTGCCCCGAACGGGCGTAACCTCAAGATCCCCCTCCATGCGGCGGCCCTGAGCGGAAACCAACTGCGGAATCAGCAGCAGGCCCATCAAGGCAATCAGAAACACCGACCTGATATCGGCTACAAAATGAAAATAAGTGGAATTCAGTGAACCATGACTTCTTATTGCTTTGAACATCTCCGTGCTCTCCGAAAATAGTGTCAGACACTCATTTATTTTATCCTTACCAGGCAATCCCCCTGCCGGTCCATTCGTAATACACACCGGAATCCTCAATGGTCAGCCGGTCGATCAGCGCAATCATGTCATCGATGGCCGTCCGGGGCGCCAAGCGACCCATCTTCATCATATTCCTGTAGTTACGCGGTACGGTCGACGGATCTTCAGCATTCATGTAGTCCGCGGTATCGACCGTGCCCGGCGCAATAATGCCGACAATAATACCCTTGCGCTTTAAATGAAGCGCATATGCGCGCATCGCCATGTTCAGACCAGCCTTGCTGGCCCGATAAGCAGGGGCAATCGGAATTTCGAGTTCGCCGATCGAGCCGCCGGTCGAAGTCATCGAGATAATTTTCTTCTGCTTGCTGGCCGCAACGTTTTTCAGGAAAGCTTCAGACACCTGCAGCTGACCGATGATATTGACTTTGAGGATCTGCTCGAACCATTCGTAATCGATCTTGCCGAAAAAATTAGGGCCGAAGCGAAATGAATTGATCGCCGCATTGTTCATCAGCACGTCGATCGGTTTCCCTTTGTACTTTTCGACCAGTGCGTTTATTTCATCGACATCGACAATATCCAGCTCCTCGACGATGACGTTGGGAAATTTTTCGGCAAGTGCATTCAACCGGTCGGCCTTGGCCGGCGTGCGGCAAGTCGCAATCACATGCCAGCCCAGCGCAGCATATTCCTCGGCAAACGCAAGACCGTGGCTGGCGTTTGAGCCGGTTATCAGGATCGTCGGCACTTCATCTTCAGCCGATACCGTAAACGGTATCGCCGTGACGAAAAAAATGAACACTGCTGTTGCTGCCCAGCGAATCCCTGCGGGTGGATATTCCGAGTTAGAAAATAGCCTTTTCATGTTGCCCCCCAATAGAAAATTTCTGATCTCTATTATGCCGTACTTCGCTACATTCACGATGCAGGTTTTCTCTGCAGCAGGATAATGATGACAAAAGCCAGGAATGCGGTCAGCACAAATAAAAACTCCGGTACTTTCGTACCGTTCAACATTCTGCCGTCGGCCAGCGCCCGGGCGACTTCTTCCGCGCCGATATAGACACCGGTAAAGATTACGGCCGACAGCACAGCGATACATTGCTTAAGCAGAGTAAAGGCCTGCGGACGAATGAGAAGAATGTAGTAAAGCAGCAGAAAAATGACTGCATAGCTTCTCGCCAATAAGCTATAGAACGGTGCATGAAAGAAATAGTGGTTCAAGATAAAGAAACTGCCGCCGACCAGGGTGATCAATGCATATTTCCAGCCGGCATGAGCTGCCCTGAACAGTTTCTTCCAGACTAACAACAAAAAAAGGTATGCGATTGGCGTGCCGAACAGCAATTCATAGAACGCCCTAAAGCCTTTCCATTCTTCTTCATACATGTCCTGACCTCACAAAATGCTCAGTCGACTGCAAGAATCGGCAGCGTACAGACCGGTGCATCTACCGCCCTGTATATTGAACGCGGCGTGACGATCACACACCATCCGGCCGATGTCAATCGGCGCAGCCAGTGTAACCAATCCGGGAGCAGACCGAACGTCACGCGGAGCCGGATCCGCCCGCCATTGTACTCACCGACATAAAGCTGCCGATCGTCGGCCACCACAAGGCCCAACGGTCCATCAGGACCACTCGCAAGTTCAGATTTGTCGCGACTTTTACCGGCGGCGAGCCGGGTCAGCGTACCGGCCTTGTAATCGGCAACGACAACGCTGCTATCGGCGAGAAATTCCTGGTTATACGGCGCCTTGAACTGATCGGTTTCCCTTTGTACTTTTCGACCTAAGCGATCAGGCATCATGAACGAAACATTGTTCGACCCGACGGTTACAGGTAGGCGGCAGTCAATTCCTCCGAAACCTGCCACAACTTCAGGGCCAGCGCATCGTCATGCATGTGCGGGCCACCCGGTTCTACCGGGTTGCAATCCTCGAAATAATGTCCGCTGACATCCGCCAGACGCGAGTCGGTCGCAACGTACACCTGGGTCGCGGCACCCTGATCGACGGTCTTGAAGCCCTTGCGCAGCGGTTCATTGGGATCGCGCGGTTTTCCGGTGACATAGCGCCCGAGATTTGTGGCCACATAGCCGGGATGCACCGAGTTGGAGGTAACGCCGGTATCAGCATAACGCCGCGCCAGTTCCCGTGAGAACAGGGCGTTGGCGAGCTTGCTCTGACCATAGCTGCGGAACGGGCTGTAGTCATTTTCACCACTCAGGTTATCGAACTCGATACCCGCCTTAGGTGCATTGCGATAGCCGATGCTGGACAACACGACGATACGCCCGGCAGGAGCCGCCTCGACCTGCGGCAACAGTCGCCGTGTCAACAGGTAATGGCCTAGGTGATTAACGAAAAACTGTTTTTCGATCCCATTGACCTGCTCAAGTTTCGGCAACGCCATGATGCCGGCATTACACAGGAATATGTCGATCGGCAAATCTAATGCCTGCACCTGCTGGCTACAGGCCACGATGTTGTCTAAATCGGTCAGCTCACAAACCAGTGGGGTCGTCTTGCCCGTAACACTGGCACAGGCTTTCTCGGCCTTCTCAATGGTACGCGCGGTACCGATGACGTGCGCACCACGAGCCGCCATAACCCGCATCGATTCATAACCGAGTCCTGAATTACAACCGGTAACCAACACAGTTTTACCGGACAGATCAATATCGGCAACAACCTCTTCCGCTGTCGTCGCGAAACCGTAATCACTGCGCGGCAATCCACTGATATCGGCCCGTACTCCAAATGGCCACAAGGTTGCCAGGCTCAAAGCCGAACCCGACTGAATGACCGTGCGCCTGCTAATTTTTTTTCTCATGAAACACTCCTAACCGGACAACCCGGATGCTCATCAATTTGCATGCAGTCTGGACCAGCAATTACGTGATACTGATACTGTTGAGCCATCAAACTAACCTGCAGTACCCGCCGGTCGAAACACAATAAGCGATTCGACCGCGTGCGGGTAACAGGGTTCCGGAAACCGGTCGGCTTGTCCGCTAAACGGAGTCGATCCGCTGGATCAGCCTTTCAGGGCGCTATACCAGTTCTCTATGACATCGAGCTTGAACGGTCCGGGCACTGAACGATGACGTACCACACCCTCGGCATCGATAAGGTAGAGCCGTTCCGGCGAACCCGAATACAGCTGGTTGATCGTATTGTCCATATCATCGACCGCGATCGGTAGTTTTATTGCATGCTGACAGACGCCATCCTGCGCAATCGCAACACGCTCAGCCGTATTGACCGGCTGGTTATAAACCACGTTCTGGGTGTGATTGATCTCCAGCTGCCAGCCATCTTCTGGATGTGCCTCACTAATATAGATCAGTAAAAATGCATACTGCTCATTTAACTCAGCATAGATATCGTTAAAGCGCTGAATCTGACCACGAAAAATCGGACAGGTGATACTGCCGAACATCAGTGCAAAATCGCGGCCGCGAAAATCGACCAGACTGACTTGTTCACCCGTCACCGTACCCTCGGCCGACAGCCGCTCGGCAGTAAAAGCCGGCGCCCGTTCGCCAACCTTCGGTGCCCTTGCTTCCATGGGCGCACGTTCGGCCATGAGCTTTTCCAGGTCTGCTTCAGGCGGTAACTTTAGCGTCTCCATGGAAGCATTGATCACCGGGTCGAGTGTCCAGGGAGTGTCGGTCATGTTTCTATCCTATTTTGTTTCCTGCCTGACCACTAGAAAAATTGCCGCAGCCAGCAGAATACAGAGCAGCACATTAAACACCATCATGAACATCAGCTTACCCGCATGCAGTCCGAGTGTGAACACTGCCAGCCACTGAGGGTCACCAGGCGATAAGGAAACCAGGACAACAAAGCCGATATTCTCCGCCCAGTCCAGTAATACGGTCAGACCGGCGCTGGCAATAAATAGCCGAAAACGGGGCTGCCATTTCTCGGCCAGAAAGCCAAACAACCAGCCGCTGATAAACAGCATGGTGGTAAAAGTAATCAGGGGCCACAAGTAGTCGAACAATGACCAACCCATGTAATAACGGACGGTTTCCGGCGAATAGGTGCTTATCTGTGCGAACAGTGTCTCAGCCGTCAGCCACGGCTGCATATCGATAAAAGATAAACCACCGGTCAGCACCGCGAATCGATCCACCGATGCAAATAATCCATACCAGGTCGAGACCAGCGCCAGCACCAGCAGCGGCAGGAAAACCCTGAGATTCAGATTGTTTTGTATGAGCCGGGCGATACGATGCATGTAAACATCATCCAGATGGCTGGACTTTATTTCCGGGTCAGTTTGTACAACTCATTGGTGATATCAGCCGCAATATAAATATTGTCTTCACCATCAACTGCGACACCGGTGGGAATGAAGGGTCGCGGCAAATCCTCACCACCCTGCAAACCGATCGCCAGGCCATCCGCCACGACATCGATAACACCGGAACCCGGCTCAATGCGCAGCAACCGTTGCGTACCGGTTTCAGCCACCAGCAACAGTCCATCGCCGGTCAATGCAAGGCCCTCGGGCCGGTCCAGCCCATCCATCACCAGGTGACGCGCGCCACCCTCTACATCAATCCTCCAGATCCGCCCGCCATTGTACTCACCGACATAAAGCTGCCGATCATTAGCCACCACGAGACCCAGTGGCCCATCGAGACCACCCGCAAGTTCAGATTTATCACGGCTTTTACCCGCGGCAAGCCGGGTCAGCGTACCGGCCTTGTAATCGGCAACGACAACGCTGCCATCCGCGAGGAATACCGGGTTATACGGCGCCTTGAACTTCGCGGTCTTGATCACCTTTTGCGCCTGACGATCGATAAAATAAACCAGCCCGAATGGCCAGATAGAGGCCAGCGCCAGCACCTCATCGGTGGCGGTAAGACTTGCGGACGCCATGACCCCTGTGGGTGAAGACAACATCGTACGCTCGCCGGTGAGCGCATCGAAGTAGCGATTGCCCCAGAAATCCGCCACCATCACCACGGTCCTGCCATCAATCTGCGCAATACTGATACCGCCCGGCGCACTGAACTGACCACTCGTGACTTCACGGGTCGCCCCGGTATCCGGATTGATCTCGGTAATCGTATTGGTAGCAGGATTCGAAACATAAATGTCATCCCGGCTGTTAATCGCGAGATTATCGAGCGGCGGCTCGAGTTGCGCGATGATCTCCCGATCTCCTAACTCGGGATCAAGCCGGGTTACACTGCCGTCATCGAAATCGACAACCAGCAGTCGCCCCTGTGCATCCAGGTTAACGGCAGCCGGCACTGTGAAACCGTCAGCAATCTCGGTGACCTCGCCGGATGCCAGATCTACCCGTACTACTTTACCCTTCAGAAACAATGGGCCATAGAGTTGATTATCGGCGGTAACCTCAAAACCGTTCAGGCCCCCGAGTCGCTTGGCCACCCGTCGCGGCTCGGTCACACCCAGCGGATCGATTTCCCACAGTGCATCACCGCCAAAAATCTGGGTCACGAACAGCCGGCCATCCGGTGCGTAGTCGATCGAATTGACCGCGGGCAGATTGGACGCCAGCACCTTGAACTCGCCATCCGGAGTCAGTGCATGTACGGCCGAAAATGCACCGGCAGTCCATGCGATCGTACCATCCGGGCCGATCGCAACATCATCGGCATTCCCGAGCGGCGGCCCGACGACGGTACTAACCTCACCGGTTTGGGTATCAATTCGATAAACCGAATAACCGACCAGGCTGGCGCCATACAGCACATCATGCTGATCAAATGCGAGCCCATGCACCCCGTGCATCGCAGAACCGGGCACCAGAACCTCAAGTTCATAATCCGCTGCAACGTGATGTGCCGGCGTCGTTGCCGCACAACCGGCAAGCAGAAGCAGAACCAAAGGAAACAGGTTGAGCTTCCAGAGAAACTTAATGGCGAACACCTTCGCTGTCATGAATTGCTTCCATCGGTAATAAATAACGTTCGTACTCTGCCTCAAACGCCAGTAACCGGGTATCCGTGATCCGGTCAATAAACAGTTTTCCATCCAGATGGTCCAGCTCGTGCTGAAAGACTGTCGCCGCAAAACCCTGCACCTCCAGTTCCAGAGCTTCGCCCTGCACGGAGGTATAACTGATCTTCACATGTTGCGGCCGCTCGACAAAACCCCGCAATCCGGGTACCGACAGGCAACCTTCCCAGTAGCCGTGAGTAGCAGGATCAATAATCTCGATAACCGGGTTGATGAACACCATCAAAGGCACCGACTCCAGATTATCGTAGCGCGCCGATTCATCCGGTATCTCGATGATGGCGAGCCTGACCGGTTCAGCAATTTGCGGTGCGGCCAGACCGATACCACTGTAATCCTGCAGCGTATCGACCATGTCGTCGATAAGCCGGCCAAGTTTCTCACTGCCAATCTCACCAGGCTCAATAGCCTGCGCGGGCTGCCGCAGCAGCGGGTGACCCATTCGAATAACACGTCTGATTGCCATGACTGGCAAGGATATCCGGGTTTTGGTGCCGGAGTCATTAATTTATGACCCAATGACTAAAATAGGCGAACATCAACACCATTCTTCTGTCACTCCGAGGGAAAAAACAATGGAATATAAGAATCTCGGCCGTTCAGGGCTAAAGGTGTCCGTTATCGGTCTTGGCTGCATGAATTTCGGCATGATGAATGACGAGAAAGAATCTGCCGGTATTGTCCATAAAGCCATAGACCTTGGGGTTAATCTGTTCGATACGGCTGATGTCTACGGCGAGCGTGGCAAATCGGAACAATTTCTAGGTAAAGCGCTCGGCGATCGGCGTCAGAAAGTGATCATCGCGACTAAATTTGCCGGACCGATGTCATCCGAACGCTTCGACATGCAGGGCGGATCAAGGCGCTACATCATGCAGGCCGCAGAGGCGAGCCTGACGCGACTTGGAACCGATTATATCGATCTGTATCAGATGCACCGCTTCGACACCGACACACCGATCGAAGAAACCTTACGAGCCCTGGACGATTTGATCCACCAGGGCAAAGTTCGTTACATCGGCTGCTCAAATTATGCGGCCTGGCAAATCACGGATGCCGAATGGACCGCACGGTCGGCAAATCTTGACGGGTATGTTTCGGTTCAAAACCGCTACAGCCTGTTGACCCGCGAGATCGAAAAGGAAGTGGTACCGGCCTGTGAAAAATTCGGGCTGGGCATTTTGCCGTATTTCCCGTTGGAAAGCGGCTTGTTAACCGGCAAGTACCAGAAAGGGGAACCCGCACCGGAAGGGACGCGCCTGGACAAGTGGAAGAATTTTGCAGCCAGTTCGTTCGCGACCGCTGACAAAGTCGATAAAGTCGAAGCATTGAAAGAAGTCTGCAACCGTTATGATCATTCTTTGCTGGATATGGCGATGGGGTGGCTGGCGAGTCAGCCGACCGTGTCGAGTGTGATTGCCGGTGTTACGTCGGAACAACAGCTCGAACAGAATGTGCAGGCTGGTTTGTGGCGGCCTGATGATGCTGAGCTGGCTGAGATTGATGAGATTACGGCGCTGCCGGTGGAGGGGTTTGGGCCGCCGGCCAGGAAATAGGGGGCTCTTTATTGCTGCCCTGCCATGCAATTGGTGCGCTTAGGGCTGTTATGTTTGTTTCCTGCACAAAGTTAGCTGTGGTGCATCCTTAAAGTTCTTCCGCCGCAAGCTGATCTTTCCCTGGAAGGCATTTTTCCGCCAGGTATCCTTCCGAAACGCCGCGGGGCGCGGCTTTAAGGTTTCGGAAGAATACCTGGCGGAAAAATGCCACGACACCGTTGTGGAATGAAGACGGATACCAGGTGTTCATACCACCCAACCGGGCCGCCTCAATCATAATTCCCTGACAACGGACCCCGATACGTCCAAGGCTTTTTGTGTCCGGTATACCCTTCCAAAACCTTAAAGCCGCGCCCCGCGGCGTTTTGGAAGGGTATACCGGACACAAAAAGCCGGCCAGGGAACGAGTTAAATCTCAACCAAAGTGAACAAAGCAATATTAATGAGAGTCAAAAATGATACCGAACTCTTACATAAGTGTTACTGTTATCGTCCAGTTGCCCAAAGAAAGTATGCTCATCGTCACCCGCAAACAAACTGACCCCAGCCTCTGCAGTCCATTGATCACTGTACCGATAAGTTAACTTCGGACGCAGGTAATAGTCCTTGTCACTCGGCGAATAAAAAACAAACAGGGAGCCGATCAACTTATCCATCATCGCCCGATACGTCAGGCGTGCCGTAAACAGATGACGGTACTCTTCCGGTTCAAACTCCGGAGCGAGTGAATGCTCAAGCAACTCATCATGCCGTTGGGTCCACTCAAGGTAATACTGCACACCGATATTAAAATTAGTAACCGCTTCGCGCTCGAAACCCAGCAGCAGGCGAAACTGATCATTCGGTATCAGCGGATCGGTTCCGCTGCTGTCATCCCTGGAAAAGTAATACGACACTTCCGCATTAACCAGCCCGGACCACTGGCTCCTGCGCAGGCTGGCACCGAGCGCTGTCATGGCCGGGAAATACGGTATCAGCTGAGCGTTGAATCCAAGCGGCTGCTTAAAAAATCCCCGGTAACCATATAAAGCATATTCTGTTCCGTTGAAAGTCCTGAACAAGCGCAAGGCAAATTCACCGTTGGAGACATTACTACTTGGCTCATCGGCAGACAGCGGCGGGTCCGGTGCCACTTTTGCGCCCGCCAGGGGCGAGAAAAATGAGAAACGTTCACCGGTAAGATACTCATCCGGCTCAAAAACGGGTGTCCAGACAAAATCAATATTGACCAGGTTGGTATATAAATTGAAACGGGCAGAATTGGACGGGGCTTTGAGATACTCGGTATCACGGCCGGCAAAAAATCCGATCCAGTCTTTCGCGAACAAATCATTGAGGAACAGCAAATCGCCTGTTCCCCAGGTCAGCACCTGGCGGCCGAGCTTTACATCCAGATTTTTTCCCGGCGAGAAGGCCAGCGTCAGGTCGCGTATCTCCAGATCGAACGCTTCGATGATGTCATCGTAGAGCGCATCGCCTTTGAAGCCGATGGCCAGTGAGTCATTCTCCCAATCGGTTTCGAGTCGTGCGCGACCTTCTCGTAATGTTCCTTTGCTGCCGGTCTGAGGATCCGTATCCCAGCGACTGCCGAGTGCCCCTTCGATAAATCCGGTCCATTGCAGGTCGGTGTTTTCGTCGTCGGCCCAGTCGTCATTCCAGTCATCATCCTGTGCAACGGCAAACGGACTGACGAACAACAACAGGATAAGTAGCCTGACTGTCATCGCTACCGAACTAATTAGTCTGCGGCGGGCCGCTTGAGCCACTGACGGGGAGGATTACGCAGCGAACGCTCCGTGAATACCTCTGTCGGCATGCCGAGGTCATAGGCGATGTAACGAAACTGCATGTCTGTATGACCACCACTGGACAGGTCTGATGTACGGCTGCTGACGACGGTCGGATGCCCGTCGATTTCCTTCGTTTCCAGCACTTCTACCCGGCGATATACCTTGCCGCCGGCATTGGTATATTCAATCCGGATCGGCAGAAAAGTTTTACGATCGATCCAGGTTACGTAGCTGACAAATTCAACCGCTGCAGGATTCTTTGGCACATGCTTCAGCACATAGTACTGATCTGTGGTTTCTACGAGTTCGTGAGCATCTTCATCAGGACCTCGCCCGGATACATCTTCATAAAAATAATGCGCCCCGACAAAGCTGGTACGTTCGTCGCCGGCTGAAATACGTTTGACGAGATCGAGACCCGGCAGATACAACCAACGGTCATCATCACGACCAACTTTTTTATTGACCAAGTATACCGTTCCACGCACATCCGAAGGTCGACTGAACGACACGAGGAATTGCTGATCGCCACCGGCCTCAAGACTGCGCCGCAAAACCGTGAACTGGCGACGCTGCTCACGACCCTGTGCATCGATGATCATCATTCGTGCCTCGGACCTGCCGTCCTCGCCGGCATAGTAAGCAGCGAGATTAGCCTGCACGACTATCTCATCGGCATCGGTAAGCGCCTGACCATGAGCAAGGCCAGACACGGCCAAACCCAGCGCTATTAATAACGGTTTCACCGGCTACTGCACCTCTTCGGAACTGCGAAACAGCGCCGCGCGCGACAGGAACAGTATCGCCGGAAGCAAGACCAGTGTCGCAATACCCGATATCACCATGATCGATGCCATAAAAACACCCACGGTGACGTACGGCAGCAAGGGCGCGAAGAGTAATGGCGTAAATCCCAGCGCAATCACGATCGCATTGCGCGTGATGGCGCGACTCGGTGCTTCAAAAATCAGGCGTGCCGTCTCGGCGAACGAACCAGTCTGGTCATACAAGCTGCGCATGCGCTGGATGAAATGAATGGCAAAGTCGACCGACAGACCCAGCGTTAATGATGAAAGCACGGCCACCGGCATGTCGTAATACTTGCCGGTCCAGCCGATCAATCCATAAACAGTCAGAATAGTCGCGGTCAGCGGGAGCATGGCCAGCAAACCGAACCGTACGGAGCGAAATAACAACGCCATCATCAGGAATACCACGATGAAGGCACCCACGAGGCTTTTCAACATACCCGCCACCATCGTGCGCTGCCAGACCACGTTAATAAAAGTCTTACCGGCCCAGCGCGCCGTTACCCCCGCGGGCAACGGATTCTCGATCAGATATTGATCCAGGCTATCCATGACCCGACTCATGTCCTGGTTATCACCGCTGGTCAGTTGCACCCAGATGGCGGTCGACTGCAAATCAGGCGTTACCATGTGCCACAGATCCTGTGGCCGGTGAGACGACTGGAACTGCAACAGGGTCTGCGCGACGGCCGGAACCGTTTGCGGCACCCGGTAATTTTCTTCGCCACCCCTGTGCAACTCGCGATTCACCACCTTGACGACATCCGGCAAGGCATTGGTCTTACCCACCCTGCCACTATCCATCAGCGCTCGCTGCAGCCCTTCGATCATGGCCAGGCTGTCCGGCCGCTGAAAATACTTTGCCGCCAGCTGGTAACTTTCCGTTATCTCCAGTAATTCTTCCAAAGCCAATGCCGTATCGCCCCGGGCATCGAATAACGCATCATCTGTCGCAGCAATAATCCGGCCGTAATAACCGCCCGAATCATCAGCTGAAGCCTGAGTTAAAGCCTTGAGCTCGGCAGAACTTGCCGCGGACAGCCCCGCTCGAGCCAGCAGTACTGCGGCCTGGTCGCGAAACTCGCCGATCGCCGCGCGGTTCTCATACTCGAGCACGAAGAATGCATCGTAGGTACCGGCAAAATGTTCATTCAACACCCGGTCGGCCACCCGAATCCGATGATCCTGCTTGAACCAGCGAACCGGGTTGTCATTGATCTGAATCCGCATGACCCCGGCAACCCCGGCCGCAAATACGATCAGCGTCAGGACTACGATGAGTTTTCCGTTAGCAAAGGCGAAACGGCCGCCACGACGCAGAAATTTTGCCAGTGGCGTGTCGATTTCATCCGTAACTGATTGCTTGCGGAGCTTTTCAAGGCTGGCAACCGGCATGCGCACCACGTAGGCAGGAATAAACAGGATCGTTAATACAAACGCCAGCAAAATACCGAAGGCCACCACCGCACCGAATACCTGTACCGGCGGAATGGGCGTTAACAGCAGTGACGCAAACCCCACAGCGGATGTCAGGGAAGTAAACAACATGGGTGTAAACAGGTGCTCAACAACACCACTGATCACCTCTTTGGGATCTTTGCCCGGTGCATAGTCATCCATAAATTCCGACATGATGTGCACCGAATCCACGACCGCGATCGGCATCAGGAAAATCGGAATCATGGAACTCATGATATGAACGGTGAAACCGAGACCGATCATCACACCCATCGTCGCAAAGATGGTCACCATCGCAACCACCATCGGCGCAATGATGAGTCGCGGACTGCGAAAGAAATACCAGAGCAACAAGAAAATCATCAGCCCGGCCAACGGCGCCGAGATCCCCATCTGGATGAACATCTCGACCCCGAAGGTGTCTTCGGCTACCGGCAGACCGGTGATATACCAGACATCCCCCTCTGCACCGAGGCTCTCCGCCAGGGCGCTGATCTCGATGGAAATCGGATAACTCAGATCCTTGCTGGTGATCGGCACGTAAATCGCTGCGGCCTTGCCATCGACCGACACCAGCGTGTTCATCAACAACGGCAGTCGGGCAACCATTTGCGCGACTCGCTGTGCCTGCCCCTCGGTAACCGGGGCCGCCTTCATCATCCATTCAAAACGCAAGGCACCGTTTTGCGCCTGGGTGATGTTATCCGCTACTGCCAGCGACATGACATCCGACTCGACAACACCTTCCAGCGTGAGAATTTTTCCACTCAGTTGATGTAACGCACTGAGTGAAGCAACGTTGTAGATGCCGGCCGGATCGGTTTCATTGACCAGGCCAACGACGATTGCATCGTGCAACCCGAAACGCTCCTCCACGAGGTTGTGAAAGACCCGGTCCGGCTGATCCGGGGAAAGCATATTTTCCGGATCCGTGTCGATGCTTATCCGCACTATTTGCCCGCCCAGCAGAACGGTGAGCAAAAGCATCAATACATAGACAATACGGGGTCGCTGGGTAGCCAATTGAATAGTCTGATGCTTCATCCGGTATCTTTCAGCAGGTCAAAATCCAGGTTCAAACAGGCGCCGAACGCTGATACAGCAGGGCGAAGGAGCCGGTCAAAATAGCCGACAGGGAGTATATTATCATTTGCTTAATAAGTATATGCTATTTTAGCATAATATAAATTAGAATTACCTTGTGTAATGTATTATACTGCTCACCGCCTGATTCTGCTTGCTTGACGGATGGATGAATGAACGCACCAACGACCACTCATAATCTCCCTGACGGGATGCGCCTCGAAGACATGCGCGCCCATGCCGGTGATGCGGCCCAGCTGCTCAAGGCGCTAGCCAATGACAATCGCCTGATGATTTTGTGCGTACTGGCAGAAAATGAAGCCTCAGTAAGCCAGCTCAACGAACGGATCGATCTAAGCCAGTCCGCACTGTCCCAGCATCTCGCCCTGCTGCGCCGGGATGGACTGGTCAAAACCCGCAGAGCATCACAAACCATTTTCTATTCCCTGGCTCAAGGTCCGGTCATGCAGTTCATAGAACTTTTACACGATATTTACTGCGGGGCTCCGGTCGCTCACAGCAACCAGTCATAATGTCAGCCTCTAAAGAATCACCCGCCATATGTTTCGACTTTCTGCGCCAGCAGCTTGTCGGCGGTGACAGTATGTTCACCACCCCGTTCGGGGAACGCCTGATGGTGTATTGCGATTACACGGCCTCGGGTCGTTGTCTGCTGTTTGTCGAAAACTACCTGGAAAGCCTGCAACGTATTTACGCGAACACGCATACCGAAGATGACATTACCGGGCGCAGCATGACGGCGCTGTTGCATCAGGCTGAAGCCACCATCAAGTCTTCCGTCAACGCCGGGGATAATGGGCGCATCATCTCCGTCGGAACAGGAGCCAGCGGTGCCATCGATAAGCTGCAACAGATTCTCGGCGTCACGTGCCCACCGGCAACCCACGAGTTCCTCAACCGCTCGCTCGATGAATTTATTGGCGCGCAACGACGCGAGGAATTCGCAACCTTCCTGGATCAACAGCAGGCGGTAATTTTTACCGGCCCGTATGAGCATCATTCCAATGAAATCTCCTGGCGACAAGGACTGGCAACCGTTGTTACGGTGGATCTGGCAGCTGACGGCAGTATCGACCTGGCTCACCTCGAACAATTGCTGAAACAGCCTGAATACCAGGACCGTTTACGTATCGGCTCATTTTCAGCGGCCTCAAATGTGACCGGGATGCGCACGGCCATCCACGAGATTGCACGCCTGTTACATCGCCACAATGCCATCGCCTGTTTCGATTACGCCGCCAGTGCCCCCTATGTCGAGATAGACATGAATCCACCGCAGACTGACGAGGGCGATGCCTCGATCGATGCGATTTTCATCTCACCACACAAATTTATCGGCGGACCCGGCTCCAGCGGCATCCTGATTTTTAACAAGCGCATCTATAACGAACTCCTCCCGCCCACCGTAGCCGCCGGCGGCACCGTGGACTATGTCAGCCCGGCAGACCATGATTTCATCCACGACATCGAGGAACGCGAGAAGGCCGGAACCTCCGGGGTACTACAGACCCTCAAGGCGGCAATGGTATTTTCGATAAAGAATGAAATCGGCTCCGAATGCATCGAAGACAGAGAGCACCAGCTTCTGTCACGGGCATTCGAACGCTGGAAACACAAACCGCAAATCGAAATCATGGGCAACCCGGATCCGGCCCGACGCATCGGAATTGTTTCCTTTAATATCAGGGAACCCCAGGGACGCTACCTGCATCCAAAATTTCTGACGGCCCTGCTCAACGACTTATTCGGCATCCAGTCGCGGGCCGGATGTTCATGTGCAGGACCGTATGGTCATCGTCTGCTCGATATAGGCCCGGAGCTCTCGGAACGTTATCGTCATGAGATAGCCAAAGGATATGTCGGCCTGAAACCCGGCTGGTGCCGGGTGGGCTTTCACTACACGATGGACGATGCCGAAGCCGACTACATCATTGACGCCATTGAGTTCATCGCGTCCTATGGCCACTGGTTCCTGCCGCAATACCATTTTGACCTGCAGTCCGGATCCTGGGCCCACGAACAATGCTGTCCGCTGGACGAAACACTCTCTATATCCGCTGCGGTCGATGCCTGCGGCTGCAAACCAACCACACGTCCAAGTGAAGAACGCCAGGCGCTATACGCGCGCTATCTACGCGAAGCACAGGAGTGGGCCGACCAACTCAGCGACACCAAGCCGGCTGAAGACATACAGCTGGAGGGAGAACTGGGCGAGCTTCAGTTTTTTGCCATCAAGCAATCAGACCCGCAATTGTCAGCAGAGATGGCGTCCAGCGAACGGGTGTCAGACACCGATTAACTCAATTATTCTCCTGACCTGACATCCATGTCATCAGACTGGCCATGCGATCGGTGAAGGCAACCGGGTCTTTGTCTTTAAGCAGCATGGCCTGCTTCGCCTCTTCAATACTGATCACAACCTCCGGCTCACGATTCACGATAGCCGTGACGACACGCTGGGCACAGGACTCGGCCGTCATCCCTGAACCACTGCCAAAATCACTGCTGCCATACTCGGAACCATCGCCGGTTAAAGCATGCTCAAAGACGTTGCTGCGGATACCGGCAATAACCAGCAACGTAACCGCGATCTCATCCTTAAGGTGCTCGATACGCAACGTGTCATACCAGCCGTGCAGCGCATGCTTGGCCGCACAATAGGTGGCATGAAACGGAACCGCGTGTTTACCGGCAACTGATGAAGTGACGACCAGGTGACCGCCCTGCTGCTCGATCATGCGCGGCAACACCAGTTTGGTCAGCGCGATGGGGGCAAAAAAATCGACTTCCATGATGCGCCGGTCAACATCCAGACTCGTATCCTGTACGAGGCTGCGCTGACCAATACCGGCATTGTTAACCAGAACATCAAGCCGTTCGAACCGCTCCAGAACCGACTGCGCCGCAGCTTCGCGTTGCACAGGGTCCACAATATCAAAGGCTGACACCGTAACCGAACCGGGCCCGCCGGTACATGTAGCTTTGACCCGCTGCAATTCTGCTTCCCGGCGCCCGGAAATAATGATATCCGCGCCGGCACGATGAAAAACGGTCGCCATACCCTCGCCGACCCCCGACGAGGCCCCGGTGATCCATATGGTTTTACCCTGTAGTGCTTGTGGCATAGATAATCTGTCTGCGGTTATGGCGGCTATAAAATCACGACGGTTAGTTTGGTGCAATAACAGATTTATGTCGAATATGGGCGGTCATTATTTCGGCGACCCAGGTACTTTTCGCTGCACTGTTCATAGGTCGGTTCGACACGGCCACCCAGTCCGGCTTTTACCCTGCTAGAATCGCGCTGATCTTGACATAACACCGGGGGAACGGGGAATGAAGATGGCCACTAGAATCACAATCGTATTGATGGGACTGGCCGGAATACTCACTGCCATACCATCTTACGCTGCGATCGATGAAATGATCGTGACATCCGAACATCGCGAGGAAAACCTGCAGGATGTTCCTATCGCCGTGAGCGCCATGGACGGGACGCAGATGGAAAAACTGCAGATTGGCGAGGCCAGGGATCTGCAACGCTATGTACCCAGCCTCAATATGTACAATAACATCACCCACCCCAGCAACCTGTCACTGTCACTGCGTGGCGGACTGCAGCAGGATGCCTCACTGGTGGTTGCCGAATCACCCGTTGGCATCTATGTAGACGACATTTATGTGGGCAGATTGAACGGCAACAATATCACCATGTCCGACCTGGAACGTGTAGAGGTTCTGCGCGGACCCCAGGGCACACTGTACGGCCGCAACACCGGCTACGGTGCCATCCGCTTCATCTCGCGTACACCGGGCGAAGACAAATGGCTAAATGCCTCCGTCGGCATGGGCAATGATGATCAACTGTTGTTAAAGAGCAGTGTCGGCGGTCCCCTGAACGATTCCTGGGCAGGCTCGCTATCAGCCCAGTGGATAGAGAAGGACGGCCAGTACTTCAATATCCACCCCTCCGCGAATACGGAAACGGGTCTTGAAGAGAACCTGACCGCACGCGGAAAATTGCGCTTCACGGGCTCGGAAAATTTTGATGCCGTCTTGTCGATAGCTTTCTCCGAGTCGGACAATGATTCAAACCAGCTGGTTAATGCGACAACGCCCAATGTGCCGGATAATTGTCAGGATCCGTCGGTCATGGACCCGTTAACAGGAACCTGCCCGGCAGGCGTGATCACTCAGTTCACGTCAAATGACCTGACTTTCACTCATGGCCCGCGGACCGTCAACACGGCCTGGGGAGACAGGATGTTGCCGCCGCTGAAAAACAATCCGCAGGCATCTACCGAGCAGACCATCATGGGGCTGACCCTCACGTGGGACCTCACCGACAACCTGACCCTGAAGTCCATCACCGGCTATGTAGGTCTTGACGGTAATTTCATGACGGACTTCGCCGGCAATAACGGCGCAGTAGGCGGCTCTGAAACGGAATCGGACCAGATCACTCAGGAATTCAGGCTCATCGGCAGTGCCTTTGGCGACAGGTTTAATTACGTTGCGGGCGTTTACTATCTGAATGAGGAGGCCGATCAGTTGTGGGGCTGGAGCGCAGGACCGCCGCCAGGTCTTTCTCTGTCCACCAGCACCATCGAAGTGGAAACTGATTCAATCTCTGTATATGGCGAGGGCAGTTTCAACGTAACGGATGCCCTCAAACTGACTGCGGGATTGCGTTACACGGAAGATGACAAGGATATGGACATGACCTACCAGCTGCTGCTGGCGCCAGTCCCCCTGGGCACGTTCAGTGACAGCCAGAAACCGGATGCATGGACACCGAAATTCGCCATTGATTACGCCTTTGAAACCTCCGGAGCGCTGGACAGCATGCTGCTCTATGGTAGCTATGCGGAAGGATTCAAGGGCGCCGGCTGGAGCACAATCTCCATAACGACTTTCGTGCACGAAAGGTACACCGAGGAAACCATTAAAACCATGGAAGCCGGGCTCAAGGCTGAATGGTTCGACAACCGACTCAGGACCAACCTCGCTTACTACTTTTCTGATATCGAAGACATTCAGCAAAATTCCACCGTCGACCTCGGCGGCGGTAATCTTGCCTTCCCGGTGCAGAACTCGGGTGATGTTGAGATTCAGGGTCTCGAGTTTGAAATTACCGCTGTACCCGTCGACGGTTTGAATCTGTTCGTAAGCGGTACTGCCTTCACGGACGGCGAATATCAGAACCTCCGGGCAAGTTGCGGTCCACTTGCAACTCAACCGGAAGGGTGTAGTGCTGCGGAAAGGGCTACCTACCTGTATGGCGTCCCGGCAGAAACGCCGCAGACACCGGATTTCACTTACAACATCGGCTTTGACTACACCATGGATATGCCGTTCGGCGACCTGTCGTTTGGCATGGATTATTACGACATGGATGACTACATCACCTCCGCAACCAACGACTTTCACAATTCCGGTTGGGAGATCTTTAGTGGTTTCATCGCCGCCAGCATTGGGGACAACTGGAAACTGAAGCTGACCGGTAAGAACCTGGCTGATGACGATAACATCACGACGGGCAGTCGCGGGCTGGGTGGTTTCATCACCATGGCGCCTGTGGAGTACATGTTCACGGCTACTTACCAGCTCTAGGTTAATAAAGCCGACAAGACCATAACAGGGTCGAACCGCACCTCCGTTCCACGGTTTATTGCGGTTTGACCCTTTTTTTATGACCTACCTCCCACCCGGCTGCACACCCCCCGATCCTGCCGAGCTGGACAACTTCTGGACCCATGCCAGGCAGGCTCTGCCGAAAGCGAATCTGCCCCCGCACTACTCAGTTCGATGGATCGGCCTCGACGACGAATCCACCGAGCGGGTCCTCGACCTGATCCGTGCCGGTGACAAGACCGGTACCTACACGCTGCCGTGGATCGTCGAACACACGACACATCCGATGCCCGCTGCCGGTGATGTGATCATTCTCATCGACTTTGGCGGACACCCGCGACTCATCGTGCGCCTGACGGAGATCGAACAAGTTGCCTTCGGTGCAGTCACCGCAACCCACACTGCAGTCGACGGCACGCCCATGCGCGACCTCGCCGTCTGGAAACCGCTGCACACGAATTACTGGAACGCGATGCTGGCCGAACATGGTCTTGCCGTCAGCGATGACATGCCGGTCTGGGTGGAGAAGTTCGAACTGTTGAACTGACGCCATGGACCGCAGGATCACCGAACAACCGGATGACTACGATCGGGAAATCACCGCCAACGAGTCCGCGCTCACCGAAGCCGGCCACTGGGAAGTGCCCACGCTGGTTTTTCGCAGCGAACCGTTTTTTGGTCAGGACCGACTGGAGGACCTGAAATGGCGGCTCGCGCAACAAGGCCTGGTGCCGGAATGACCAGGCAGTCTTTTATAAAGTTTTTTGCCACCCTGCTGCCGGTCATTGCCGGTCTCTGGTTACCGATAACGTCGGTCTCGGCCGATAACAATGCAGTCGCGGATTACGATGCGCATTTGTGTCGCTACGCACAACATTTTTTAGTCAACGCCAGTTCAGAAGCTTTCCCGGTCATCGAACAAATCGGATACGGCAATGGTTTTCATGTCATTCAGATGGATATTGATGCCGAACAACGGCAGGTCTCGATTGCAATGACCAGCCACTTTACCCAGCTCGACGGCAAGAAGCTGACCACCTACGTCGCCTGCAAAACGGTTGATCGCGCACGG
>NZCC01000080.1 GCA_002688175.1 Chromatiales bacterium | reverse complement strand
GGATCCTCGCAAGCATCGAGCTACTGCACCTGGGCCTTCAGCTGCTACTGAAGGTGGGCCTCACTTTACCCGTTTCGCAACTGAATCATCCATACAAGTCGAAGCAGACGGACCAGCCTGCGGCTGGCCGTTGTTTGAAGCGTTATAGGGCCTGCATCATAGCGTCTTGACGTTATAACGTTAAGACGCTATGATGCAGTTATGTCTGAATCTACCCAAAAACGTGCGACGGTCTACTTCGAGCCATACCTTCACCGGGCGCTTCGTCTTAAGGCTGCAGAAACAGACAGCAGCGTTTCCGAACTGGTGAACGAAGCAGTAAGAGAGGCTCTGGCAGAGGATGCTGAAGATCTGGCAGCGTTCGAAGAACGCGAGAAAGAATCTGAGTTACTGTTTGAGGATGTCGTTAAAGACTTGAAGCGGCGTGGCAAAATATAAGCTACGAATCAAAAAGTCAGCTGCAAAAGAACTTGAGGCGATTTCTCGTAAGTCTGATCGTAAGCGGATCGTTTCACGGATCCAGGGTCTGGCGGACAATCCGCGGCCTGACGGTTGTAAAAAGCTGTCGGGCTTAGAGCGTTACCGAATACGTCAAGGACCATACCGTGTGGTTTACTCGATAGAGGACGAGCAGCTTGTTGTATATGTGGTTAAAATCGGTGATCGCAAGAGCGTATATCGGGCCCCATAACCTGCAAAAGCAAGGGACAGCGATCTTCCCCCGATAAAACGGGCACATGTTCATTTGTGGATAATATGTGCCCGTTTTATCGGGGGAAGATCGCGCAGCAAGCTACGCCGGACTGGCCTTTGGCTAGCCGCTGTTGTGGGCGTTATGGGACCTGATTTTGTCTCTCATCGCAGCATCCGTTTTTGAGCGAAGCAGACCTGTTTGATTCTTCCAATGGAGCTTCCAGGGTGAAAGGCGATTAAAAATCTTGTAACTATTGTTACGGTGTTGTTGCTTTCCGCCTGTGTGTCAATCGACAGGCAGCCTGCTTCCTTGCCGGATGTCGACAGCAGTATTGTTCCCAGAAAAAATATAACTATTGCTATGTTGGGAGCTACCGGCATGGCGGGCGGCTTCATTGTCCAGGAAGCCCTCGCGCAGGGCTATGACATCAGGGCGCTGGCCCGAACACCGCAAAAGCTGTATGCACTCAAAGACCAGATAACTATTGTTGAAGGTGACGCCCGAGATCATTCGACGATTGATATGTTACTGCAAGGGAGCAATATAGTTATCAGCGCATTGGGCCCGACCAAAGCCGATGGGGATGCCTCGAAAACTATCAGCACCACGGCCACTGGTCATATTATTCAGTTAATGCCAGCGCATAATATCAATCGTTATATCCTGGTATCAGGAGCTGCTGTTGATGTGTCTGGTGATGAACGAAACCTGACAGGCTGGCTGATACAAAAAATGGCGTTTTTAGCGCTGCATGACACCGTGAAAGATAAACAGGCGGAGTACCAGTTGCTTGCGGATAGTTATATTCAGTGGACCCTGGTTCGATGCCCCTTGATCAAGGACAAACCGTTTAAACATCAACCCAAGACATCTCTTGTGACGCCGTCGTCATTTAGTCTGCGGGCCGGCGAGTTGGCGCATTTTATGATCGAACAAATCAATTCTGGGGAATTTATCAAGAAAGCCCCATTTCTTGAAAGTCAGTAATGCGGCAGTTCAACAACTCCGGGCTAAACAGCCGCTTGTCTGCTATCGCTTGTCGACTTGCACGCCGGATGATTCGTCTTTGCTGCGTAAAAGTTCAAAGACCGAAGTAACTGAATGATGGGAATCCGTGACGATGATGCCTTCGGTAATGAGCGCATCCTGTACAGCAGCAGAAACCGTGTGCAGCGGGGCACCGCCGCCTTCACCCATCCCCTTGGCGCCGCTGTAGCTGAAAGGCGAGGGTGTCTGAATGCTGCCATATTGCACGTCAGGCATGTTCATGGAGGTAATCGGACAATAATCACTGAAAGATGACGTCAACAGATTGCCGGTCTCATCATACTGAAAGGTCTCCATAATGGCTGCACCAATGCCGTGTGCGGTTGCGCCATGCACCTGTCCGCCGACAATCTTTGGATTGATGACGGTTCCACAGTCGTCGACTGCCGCATAGGCGAGAATTCTTGGATGGCCAAAGTCTCTATCGATTTCGATCACGGCGATATGCAACTGGGCTGCATAGGTCAGCGTGAGATTGCCGTATTTGCGTTCGACATCGGGAACGGTGAACGGCGGGCGGTAGACGTGACGGATATTGAGGGTGACATCGCCGAGTTCTCCAGCCAGTACCGCGTTGTCATTATTGACGAGGTTGCCCATATACCAGTAGTTGACCGCTTGATCAGTGCCCTTGACGCTGAGCTGTGGGCCTTCTTCACCAATGCCGAACTCAAGATCCTCTTCACTGGCTTCGAGTATGAAGGCTGCCAGGCGGCGCATCTCGGCTTTCAGTTTTTCACAGGCACCGTGAACGGCGGACAGTCCGGTGACTGCGAACTGGCTCGCGTAGCTGCCGGAATGGCCCACGAAGGTATTCCACCCGGTATCGAATCCACTACGGACGCGAACGAGGTCAGGATTGATGCCAAGTTCCTCGGCAACGACCTGCGCAGTTGTTGTTTCATGACTCTGGCCCGACGGTCCGGAGCCGAGCGTCACGATGACCGATCCCTGCAGGTCAATCCTGATCGTGGCAACTTCAGAGTTGCCTGAAAATGGCAGATGAGGATTCATGATTCGGGCCTGGCCGAAGTTATTGGTACCCGAATCGAGAGTGGTACCGATGCCAATGCCCAGTAGTCGACCCTCAGCGCGAGCGTCAGCCTGTTTCTTTTTCCAGTCATCCCAGCCGATCAGTTCCTTGGCTTTCTCGAGCATGGCCGGGTAATTTCCAGAATCGTATACGCAGCCATTGGGTGTCGTATAAGGAAATTCGGTAATGTAGTTCCTCAACCGCATCTCATCGGCGGGGATATCCAGTTTATGCGCACAAATATCGATGATCCGTTCCATGAACCACAGGTGTTGCATGCGCGAGTAGCCGCGGTTTGGGACCGCAGGGCATTTGTTGGTGACGGCCTGAGAGAAATCGATCCGGAAATTCCTGACGCCATAAGTTGCCGGCAGCACCTGCGACCAGATGACACAACCCAGCGGCTCGTATCGCGGGTAGGCGCCGCAATCATCGATGTGGCGTGATCGGACTGCTGTAATGACGCCGTTCTTGTCTAGCGCAACTTCAGTATCCAGAAAGGTTCGTTCATTACCGTGGCCACTCGACAGCAGGTGCTCGGTGCGTGTTTCGGCCCATTTGACCGGTCGCCCGCCGGCTTTGCGCGAAGCCAGAGCGGCAATTGCCATCTGTGTGTAATTGGAGATTTTGTTGCCGAAGCTGCCACCGATGTCATGAGTCTTGATATGCATCTGATCGACACTGACGCCAAGCGCTGGCGCAAGTAACTGCTGAGCAAACCCGACGAAAGAGTTGTTACAAAAGAAATCCAGCTCGCCGTGACGTTTCCATTCGGCCACGACGGCGTTGTTTTCCACCGGCGTGCTGGCAAAGCGGTGAAAATGCATGCGGTCTATTTTGACGACTGTGGCAGCCTCATCGAATGCGGCGTCGACTTCGCCATATTCATAAACACCCTGCCAGGTCTTGTTGGTGCCAGCCGATTCATGCAGGACTTCCTCGTCCTCCATGGCCTGTTCGGCCGTGATGACGGCATCGAGCATGTCGTAATCGACATCGACCAGTGCTCCACCGTCGGCAGCCAGTGCCGGTGTTTCTGCAACCACCGCAGCCACCGGTTCACCCTGAAAGATTACTTTGCCGACCGCCATCGGATAGTCCTGGATATTTGCCGCTGGCTCTGGACCGAGTTCCATGAATGATTCAGGCATTAATTCTTTAACTTCTGCGCCGGTCAGTGTGCAAATGACTCCCGGCAAAGCCTCGGCTGCAGCAACATCAACATTTATAATATGTGCATGGGCATACGGGGACCTGACCAGATGCAGGTGCAGCAATCCGTAATCTTGCTTGTCATCGACAAAATATCCCTGTCCCCGGATCAGCCGAACATCTTCTTTTCGGTTGGGTGATTTGCCTATCCAGCTCATAGTTTTTTCCTTGGAGGCAGCAACAGGCCCGCGACCTATCCGCTTGCTTGCTCAGCCTGTTTCGGATCCAGAGCGATCTGGAGTGCATCGATGAGTCGCTTTATATCCTTCCTTGCGATCGGCTTGATCAGCCCGCCGGCCAGGGCCACGAGTTTGCCGAACATTTTTAGTTCACCGCTCCACTTGACCAGTGTGCCGCCGTCAATTTCTTCGAGATTGAAGCCGGAGATAAGGTTAAAGGCGCTGCCCATCACTTTGCCCTTGCCGCTGTATTGCGCCCGGGTGGGGGACTCACTTTCTTCAAGTGCCAGGTTGATCGTTGCAATGCCGCGAACCTTGCCGATGCCAATTTTTATTTTGACCGTGGCTGTTCCATCATCTTCCATGCCCAGTGATTGAAATGTAGGCAGGCACGGCGCAAATTTTTGCGTATCAGCCAGAAATTCAAATGTGTCCGCGCGGGAGCGGGCTACTTTAAATTCACCATCAAATTGTATTGCCAAAACAAAAGTCCTCTCTCAATTTATTCAGTATCTATCCGGCCATCTCCTTGGCGGCAGCCTGGATGGATTTGATGATATTGTTATAACCGGTGCATCGGCACAGATTGCCGCTGATTCCCTTGCGGATCTCATCCGGGCTGGGGTCCGGGTTCTCCGCTAATAACGCCATGGAAGACATCAGCATGCCCGGTGTGCAATAACCGCATTGCAACCCATGGTTTTCAGAGAAAGCCTTTTGTAGCGGATGCAGTTCACCGTCCTGCTCAAGGCCTTCCACAGTGTGTATCTCGCACCCATCTGCCTGGACGGCCAGCATGGTGCAGGATTTTACCGGCTTGCCATCGACGAGTAGCGTGCAGGCGCCGCAATAGGTCACATCGCAACCAATGTGTGTGCCAGTGAGTCCCAGTTCCTCCCTGATGAACTGCACCAGCAGCAGGCGCGGTTCGACATCACGCTTGTAGTGCTGTCCGTTAATCGTTATCTGGATAGAAACTTTATCAATGTCTTCAGACATACTCGTGATGTCCCTTGATTATTTCACCGTGGCAGCGTCGCCCGGCGATGTCTATGGCACGTTTAACCAGGGTGCGCAGCACCGCCCGTTTGAAATCTTCTGAACCGCGTTGGTCGGGTACCGGATCTGCGGCAGCAACGATTGCTTCCGTTGCTTTATCAATGTTGGCTTCAGTCAACGGGTTTCCCTGCAGGACAGCCTCGGCCTCCTGGCTGGTAATGGTAGTCAGGCCTGCCGAACCCAGTGCGATACGGATCGCACTGCAGATATCATCTTCCAGCGTGAGCTGCACTCCGGCGGAGGCTGTCGGGTAGGCTGGTGCGCAGCGCTTGAAACCACAATAAGCGCCGCCGCTGTTTTCAGGCGGTATCTTGAATCTGATTTCGGTGATCAGTTCAGCAGGTTTCAGGATGGTTGTGTAAATGTCTTCGACCAGCTCGGATACCGGAATTGTGCGGGTGCCTTCCGGCCCGGTACAGGTGAGAACGGCATCGAATGTGTGCAATAGCGTGGGCCAGTCGCAACTGGGGTCTGCAGAACCCAGCGCACCACCGATAGTACCTCTACTGCGTATCTGGGCATCCGCAATTCCGGATCCGCAATCGAGAACATTTGGTAGTGCCTCGGCAATAGCTGATCTGGCGATCTCTGCATGTGTAGCCAGTGCTCCGATGCATACTTCATCACCTGCCTGCTGCCTGATTTCGGACAGGCCGGGTATCCGGCTGACATCGACCAGGTGTTGGGGTTCATCGAACCGCAGTTTCATCCAGACCAGCAGGGTTTGCCCGCCGGCCAGTGCTCTGGCTGAATCACCCAGTTCCGCCAGCAGCGAGATCGCGCCTTCCAGGGACTCTGCCCGATGGTAGTGAAACGGTGCTGGATACATCCTGATGTTCCCCAGTGATCAGCTGCACAAAAAAGTGCCGCTTACTTTTGAGCCTAGCACGAATCGGTAGCCCGGGGAGGGCGAAACGAGCGGCTGATTTGATGAATTGGGTGGGCTGCAATGTGCTGACAAATTTTATTGTTGGGGCAAATAAAACCTAAAAAACCAGCCGCTCATGCTGACATGGAGCAGCGGGCTCAATGGGTAACTGTGTTGGAGCCACAGTAGTTTTTTCCAGCCTTCGCGGTGGCGAAGTTTGAACAGACCAAGCGCGGTCAATGCCTGCATTTTGAAGTTCAGGGTTAGCCTGTAGGAATACCGGCAGGACCGCGTTGTTACAGTGTTGCGGGAGTACAACATCAGGCCGGGTTGATTGGCGTTTCGTCAAGACGGTTCAGTCGAAATCAGCTGAAATACGGAAAGTCGTGCTGTTTGGACAAATTCTTTTCCTGTTGTGTTATGTTGCTTTTTCCTACATTTGTTATACGGTCCATATTGCAAGTTCGACAGTCAGCATCAGTACATACAGGGAGAATCGTATGTCCAGTACGAGTTACTCGTTGCAGCAGTCCATGCGCAGCATCTTGGTGGTTACCGTCACCGGAATGGCAGCCATTTTTACCGCGCTACCGGTGCAGGCCGCCGTCCTCGAAGAATTAACGATTACTGCGCAGAAGCGCGAACAGAATGCGCAGGATGTGGGTATTGCGATCACTGCTTTCAGCGGTGATCAGATGAGAGCCCTGGGTGTCGAGGATAGTTTTGATATCGCTGCATTCTCGCCGGGCGTTCATATCAGCGGAAACATTGCTGGTCAGAATACACAGTTCTCCATTCGCGGTGTTACCCAGAATGATTTTAACGACGTGATTGAAGCACCGAATGCCGTTTATCTTGATGAGGGATATATTGCTATCGCTCAGGGACAATCCTTCGCGGTGTTTGATATTGATCGTGTGGAAATTTTGAAAGGCCCCCAGGGGACGCTTTACGGGCGTAATGCAACCGGTGGTCTGGTTCATTTTGTCAGCAGAAAGCCGACCTTTGACGGTCCCGAAGGTTTTCTGGATCTGACCCGCGGGTGGTTTGATACCTCTGCCGATGCGCATCAATTCCGGATCGAAGGTGCGTTGGGTGGTCCGTTGAGCAAGACTGTCGCCGGCCGGGTTGCCTTCATGTACAACGATCAGGATGCTTATCTTGATAATCGGTACCCGCTGAGTGCTGCCGGCGCGGCTCCCGGCGTGGGTGCCGGTGCCGATATGGGCGACGATGAAACCCTTGGTTTGCGTGGCACATTATTATTCGAACCCAGTGAGGCATTAAGCGTAACGCTCTCGGCGAATATGGTCACTACCGATGTTGCTACAGGACCCTATCAGTCGAAGCCGACTATCGGCATTTATAATGCCAACGGCGAGTTGACCAATACGATCGATGTTGCTCCGGATGAAACCCGGCGAACTATTTGTGCCGACGGCACAGACTGTGGATCAGATCAGGACGACAATGGTGTTACCGACGATTTTTTCAATAATACAACGGGCGCATTTGGCCCTGACGGCCTGATAGACGTCGGCCGGCCGCCCGGCGCGGATTTCTTTGGCTATATTGATCCGGACGGCGATGATTTCAAAACTTCCGGAGATTTTGCCTTTGAAGATTCCGGTGAGATCGATACCAAGGGCTTGATGGCGAAGGTCGAATATGACCTGAATGATTCGTTAAAGCTGACCTCGGTTACAGATTTCAAAGACTTTGAGAAATTGATTTTTATCGATGTAGACTCGGCTCCCGCTAACTATCTTGCCAATTATGCCGGCGTTGATGCGCAGACTTTTTCGCAGGAGCTACGTTTGAACGGTGAGGGCGATAACAGTCGTTGGGTACTGGGACTCTATTACCTTAATATCGACACAGAATCGGATAATGGCCTGAAAATTTCGCAGGGCGGGGTTGCCGGCCTTGCACAGGATGTTGGCACCGATGCCAAGCTGGAGACTGATTCTTACTCGGTATTTGGTCAGTACGAATTTGATCTGAGTGACCAGCTTACCCTGATCACCGGCCTGCGGGTGATGAAGGAAGAAAAAGACTTTGTCATGGATTCCGGGCTGTATTTTGGCAGCATTGATCCACGCACCATTCATGTGGGGCCAAAATTCCTGCCGCCACTTCCGGGCGGTCTCAGCACCGCCATCACCACAGATTCATCGGATAACTTGTGGGCGGGTAAGTTACAGCTAGACTACAAACCAAATGATGATCTGCTGCTATACGCAGGTGTGAACCGGGGTGTCAAAGCCGGAAGCTTCAACGCACCTTTGCTCGGCTCTCATATTTCATTGTTATTTGCCCAGGGAAACGACGGCATACCTTACCAGGAGGAAGAATTGCTGAGCTACGAAGGTGGCTTTAAAGTCACCCTGTTTGAGGGCACTACTCGCCTGAATGGTTCTGTTTTCTATTATGACTACAGCGATTATCAGGCATTCCTGTTTACCGGTATTGGCGGTGTTGTGATTAATGCGGATGCTGACAACGTGGGTATAGAGCTGGAGTTGCAGACATCTCCGTTTGACGGGTTTGATGGCTTGTTGAGTTTTAGCTGGTTTGATGCAACGGTGAAGGATGTCCCACTCGTCATCGGCTCCGCCGAGACACGTGATGTTGATCCAACCTATGCACCGGAGTTGCAGATAACAGCAATAGCGCGTTATGAATGGCCGATGTGGAAGGGAATGGTTAATGTCCTGGGTGACATCAGCTATTCAGATGAGTTTTACTATAACCTGCGGAATTTTGATGCGGACCTGTTCGATTCCTATGTGATGGTAAATTTGGGCGCGGGCTGGACCAGTGCTGATGAGCGTTGGTATGCCGGGTTCAGGATTAATAATGCTACAGACGAACGGGCGGGTATCCAGGGATTTAATATCGCCACGGGTTGTGGTTGTAACGAAGTTTCATATCGTGCGCCACGCTGGTATGGCGTTAACGCCAAGTACTCTTTTTAGATGACTTCCTGACCAATAAGTCTCAGTTATTGACCAGGGCCGGACAGAATGCCTCGTCGCTTAGCGGCGAGGCATTCTTTATTTGCGGCGTTTTACTCAAAGTGAGTCGAAATTATCCCGCAGATATTCAGCGCTCAGCATGGACGTCGCGTGTAACGTGAATGTCGGGTTGGCGGCCGATGCGGTCGGGAACACGCCGGCGCCGCCGATGAACAGATTATCAATATCGTGGGTTTGTGAGTATTTGTTGGTGACCGATTCGGCGGGTTCATCACCCATGATCGTACCACCGATAATATGTTGTGCGCCTTGCGGGCTGTTCCAGATTTCCTTTGCCCCCGCGGCAGCGAGAATCTTTTTGCCTTCCGCGACACCGTCATGCCACAACGCCAGCGCATCGGGACTGGCCTTATAAACGATTTTCGCCAGCGGAAGTCCGTGCGCATCCTGATGCCGGGAAAGCTCAATTCGGTTACTACGCAGCGGCTGGTCCTCGCTAATGGTGACCATGTTGGTCATGTTTCGAACCGCTCGATGCATGAAATCATCCAGTTTCGTGCCAAAAAGATCTGCCCGGCTCATAGCGATCCCCAGCAGGTCATTTGGCTTGACGGCCAGGCCGGCGATGAACTGACGACTGCCGAACGGGCCGTCCTGGCGAACTTTGCCAAAGCGATCCTGATTAATGATTTGACCCCCGTTCAGGCCCATGTGATTCTGGGTGTCGGCATCGAACATACCGAACAAATTTGCCGATGCATGTGACATGACATAGGCGCCGACGAGACCGCTGGAATTCGCGAGGCCATCCGGATGCCGGTCCGAGGCGGAGTTAAGCAGGATTCGGCAATTCTCAATGCCAAATGCTGCCAGCACGACAAACTCCGCATGGAGTTCATTCCGCTCGCCCTGTGCATCGTAATATTCAACGCCGGTCGCTCGTCGCCCACGCTTGTCGGTGAGGATGCGGGTTACCTGGCTATGGGGCTGCAGAACGGCACCTGCCTTTTCGGCCCGTGGAATGTATTCGACGAGCGGATTGCCCAGGGCACCGATCGGACAGCCGGCTTCGCACCAGCCATCCCAGAGACAGGCAGAGCGTCCTTTGTAGGGTCGCGTCAGGACGGCAACCGGTACGGGTGCAGTGTGCATACCCCGCAACTCAAAGCCTTTTTTCAGAATATCGCCCTGCGCAAAGCGCGGGACTGGTGGCAACGGATAAGGGTCACCATCGGGTCGCCAGATCTCAGCCTCCGCATCACCGGCGATGCCGATATCCGCTTGCACCCGGTCGTAGTAAGGCCGCAAATCCTGGTACTCGAGGGGCCAATCGATCCCCTTCCCGTACAGCGAGGATTCTTTGAAGTCTTCCTCGTGAAACCGCGGCCAGACACCAAAATGATGCAGCGCTGCGCCGCCATAGCCACGTCCCGCATTGAAATTGAACCAGAGACTAACGCCGGCCGGCTCTTCGGCATGCGGCTCCGCCCATTTAAGACGCCGCGCCCACTGCTGGGAACTGTAGAGGTCAGCCGGTCGCCACGGTGGCCCGCCTTCAAGGACGGTGACAGATTTGCCGGCCTCGGCAAGCATCGCGGCGTACATGCTGCCCGCCGCTCCGGCGCCCACGATGACGATTTCAGTCGTTTTGTTCATAGATCCGGCGGCAGGATATGTGGCCTGTAGGGAACCCCGAGACGTTCAAAACCCTCGACCGTGCCGTATACAACATCCACGGCATCACTGCGCATCATCAGGTAAAAGAGTGGTGCCGGCGGGCCTTCCCAACCCTCCGGTATCGAGTTGCTGATGGTAGTGATCAGAGCGTTTGCTGTCTCGTCATCCAGTGCGGTAAACGGCTTGTCATGAACTGTGCGGCTATAGTTGTTCAATGCGGTCAGGCCGGTGCGATAAAAATCCACATAGGGTGGTTGCACGTTAAAGTACTTGATCATCAATAACGCGTCGTTGGCGTCGACGGATAACTGCTGGTCGATGAAGTGTGCGATGCCGCTTTCCCGGGCCCCGGGGACCAGCGCTTCACCAAAGGCCTCGGTCAACTCGACCTCCTCGTTGTTCAGTACCTGAAAGCTGGCTCCCCTGGCACGTGCATCCCTTGGCGTCAGCATTACAGCTGAACCGGCGACCGTGAAACTCAGAAGTCCCAGGCCGGTACCGCGAATAAAGCTGCGACGGGTGGTAGTCATTAAGTTACTTACTATAGGATGTGGTTACTTCAGTCAACAATACTGATCATCTACTAAGGTAAAAAAAAGGTGCCGGATATGCAATCCGGCACCTTCTCGATAAAAAATATCTAAATAAAGGTTAGAAACCGAAATTCGCGGTCAGATACCATTGTTGGCCACGGTCGTACAAACCTTCGTAGGACTGAAACGCATCGCCGATGATGCCGGTAATCAAGTAGTTCTCATCCGTCAGGTTCGTGACGTCGCCAATAACAGAGAAGTTCTCGTCGCTGTTTCGCCAGGCAACGTTTACATTCAGCAGGTGGTAGTCGTCCTGATGAATCTGCGGTGTATTGAAGGCATCGTTATCAAACTCAGAACGATAGGACCATTCGAGTCTGTCCGTCGTCAAACAAATGGAACAGATGAGCATCTAATTTAAGGGAGTGTTCTGTTCATCGGTTTTCATCTTACGCAGCATGCCGTTGAT
>NZCC01000079.1 GCA_002688175.1 Chromatiales bacterium | reverse complement strand
CGTATGAAGCGCCGCAATGATCGGGGGAAGAAACCAGTTTCACTGAACCTTGTCTCGCTGATGGATATTTTTACGATTCTGGTGTTCTTTTTGCTGGTTAATTCGGCACAGGTTGAAGTCCTGCCAAATGCAAAGGATTTACAGTTGCCCGAATCAATAGCCGAACAGAAATCTCGGGAAAATGTTGTGATCATGGTGACCGGCAATACGATTCTTGTGCAGGGTAGCCCGGTAGCCTCGGTTACCGATGTGGTCGCGCAACAGAGCCTGATTATAGATGGTCTCAGGAACGCGCTGCAGAGCCAGACCGATCGTGTGTTACGCCGCGAGGCAGTCGCTGAAATTGCCGACCGGGAAGTCACCATCATGGGTGATAAGGAACTGCCATACAGTCTGCTAAAGCGCGTTATGGCGACCTGTGCAGCAGCTGACTATGGACAGATCTCACTGGCTGTCATGCGTCGCGCACCAGCCGAACAAGCCGCCGCGAAAGTTACGGCTCTTGATGACGGAACACAAGGGTAAGTCCTGATGGTGACATACTTTCGTTTATATGATTTGCCCTGGGAGACTGCTCGTGAAGAGGAGCAGCGCTTTCACAAAATTGTCAAGCAGGTCGTTATTGGCGTCACGGTGCTGAGTATTGTGTTCACCTTTCTGCCGTTGCCCGAAGCCGATTACGATCGCGCGGAAAAAATACCGCCGCGCTTTGCCAAGCTGATTCTTGAAAAATCGAAACCGCTACCACCGCCGGTTATCATCGAGCAGCCGAAGCCCGAAGAGCTTAAGCCGGAAGAACCCAAAGTTGTCGAGGAGCAGAAGCCTGATCCCGAGCCAGTCGTCAAGGAAGAAGCGAAACCGGTAGATCGTACCGAAGAGGCACGCAAGAAAGCTGCTGTTGCCGGGTTATTGCCGTTTGCCGATGAACTTGCAGACCTGCGCGATAATCAAGTCGTGGCCAATGTTATCTCCGCACGCGACCTTGCAGGTGCTGCAGGTGCCGCTGAGCAGGCCGAGCGTTCGATGATCACCTCAAAGGCCGGCAAGAGCAGTGGTGGCATCAATACAGCCGGTATGAGCCGCGATACCGGTGGCAGTGGACTGGCCGGACACGATACTGCGAGAGTATCAAGTACGGTGGCCGGTCTTGGCGCCGGACCCACAATCCGGCGGCCTGAAGCCAGTGACCTGCCGGCTCGCAGTCGTGAAGAGATCGAGATGGTCTTTGACAAGAACAAGGGTGCAATCTATGCGCTCTACAACCGGGCCCTGCGACGTGACCCGACCCTGCAGGGCAAGCTGGTTCTGAAGTTGACCATCGAGCCATCCGGCGCCGTGTCGTTATGCGAAGTCGTATCGAGTGAACTCACCGATGACGAATTGCTGCGCAAACTTGTCAAACGTATCAAGTTATTCCGCTTCGATGCCAAGGATGTTGCGACCATCACCACGACCAAGCCGATCGATTTCTTCCCGGCATAATTTGCCGGTGCCGTTGGAGCGGCTTTAGCCGTGATTCCCGCTGTGGAGATTTCTCTGACCGCATGTTCGTTGGGATCAAAGCAGTTCCTTTTGTTTATTAAAGACTCAGGCACATCCGAGTATATAATTCTGGAATGGTATCTGCGCGACTCATCAAGCCGACCAGCAGGCTGCGAAAAAGTCACGAATCCTTTATTACTGAGTTCCGGAGAAGCGGCGAGGAACTAGTCCCCTGGGTTCTGGATAGGGTGGGAAAAAATTTCAAGGATTACATCACCTGGCTAGAGTCAGCCTCCGAGGGACGAAATTTACCGGAAGGCTATGTCGCCAATTCTACTTTCTGGCTTATCGATGCATGTGATGAAATCGTAGCGATTTCAAATATACGTTGTGATCTTTCCGCTGATTTGATGAAGCTCGGTGGTCACATCGGCTTTGGCGTTCGTTCTTCAGCGAGACGCAAAGGTTACGGCACAGAAATTTTGCGGCAATCGTTAGTTGAGGCTCGATCACTCGGGATTGGTGATATGCGGATCACCTGCGACAAGGAAAATCTGGGTTCGTCCCGGGTTATCGTCAGAAATGGCGGTCAGCTTGACGAGGAAGAATATATGGCTGAGCGGGGTTGTATTGTGCAAAGGTACTGGATCAGGCGATGACAATATTGTTACAGATGAAATTATAATTTCCTAATGGCGGGAGCAAGGGTTGAGACTGGGCATTCAGGGCCATTCTGTATGGTGCCCGTTACCGCGCTGCAGTTTATTTCAGATCCCCTCGCTGTTTCGGCTGCAATGCCGGCAAGGCATGCGATCATTAGCCCAAAAAGAATATTGACTAAAATTTTATTGGCACTGTCCATGCCGTTGTCTCCCGCCAAATTGGCGCACGAAACTTGCTACCCTTATGTGGGTTGGTTTCGTAAATTCTTATTGTTTTATTTCGCCCTTTGCGGTGTTGCGTCATCGGTAAAGGCCCGCACACACTGACATTTCGATCCAAAAAGGTCAAGAAGTAATATTGTTGTAACAATTCTGAAGTCGGTTAAGGCCGTAGAGGCACCTTCTACCCTTGATTCCAGAAGGTGAGGCGCTAATCGCGGCTGAAGGCCATTCCCGAAATTGTGCATTAAGTGAAATCAGAAAATCTCGCCAGATCTGGTGGCAACTATATTTCGCTGCATGAAGAGCCGAATTTGAAGCAGCTGTAACACCGCTGATGCTGCATGCGGATTTGCTGTCCATTTGATTCGGCCAGTGAGTTGCCGAGGCTATAGTCGTCATCGTCGTCGACGAGCGTGCAGGCATAGACCTGCATACGGCCGGCTTTTTTGACGACCATCTTGCTGAATGCGCACATGAACTGGCGACGAGTGGTTTCGTTCTGATAACGCGTCATACAGTCCTCGGTGACGGCCGGTACTTCGCGGGTGGAGTCCGGTATGTCAAAGTCAGGGAATGAGATGATCCGCAGGTCAGTTGGCAAGCCGTGATCGGCAAACAAGGTCCGGTAGCGTTCGTCTACGGCATCGCTGTCTTGTTCAGGAACCATCTGGCGTGCAACCGATATACCGAAGCCGATATCGTGCAGATATTTTAGTCCTGCCAGTGATTTTTTGAAGTTACCGGCACCACGGCTGGCGTCATGTTGGTCCTCGTCTGCAAAGTCGATGCTGATACGGAATGAGATTGGGTTTTTCGTGTCAATGAGCTGCCGTAACTGGTGCAGACGCTTATGCATGACGTCAGTACCATTGGTTAGTACGAGACACGGCAGGTGACGGGATGCGCAGACGAGAATATCGATGATATCCCTGATGATGAAAGGCTCACCACCGGTGAACGAGAATTGCTTGACACCCAGTGCCACTGCCTCGTCAATAAATGGTTGCAAATCACTGAGCTTGATACGCTCGATGCGTGAGTCACCGGGTGTAGAACCTTCGAGACAAAACGGGCAGGACAGGTTGCAGGCGGTGCCGGTATGAAACCATAGTTCATCAAGCGTGTGCGGCATGATATAGCCGCGTGGCTGGCCGGTCGGTGTTGTGAGCCAGTCGGCGCCACGTTCAGGTTTGCGGCGCATCAACATTCGGGTTGTTCCTTATGAGTTGCGAAGCGGTAGTAGCGCACCAGTATATCCGGCGACAGGCCGAGCATGTAGCCGATAGCGAGTAACCGGTTACCGAGGGTGCGGCGAATCCAGCCGTCGCGTTCCCAGCGACGTGGTGACACACCAATGGGTGCGTCCAGAGAAACAAATCGCCCGGCGGATCGTGCGGTACGTACCAGTGGTACCTCCTCGAATAATGCTGTGTCCGGGAAGCCTCCAGACTGAATATAAGTAGTGTTACGGATAAAAATCCCCTGATCACCGTAAGGGGTACCAAATCTGCAGCGAACATTGATTAGCTTTGCGAGCATTGATTTATACCAGGCAGGCCGACCTGTGAAGCGAAACCTGAATGAACCGCCGATGGCTCCGGCCCGGAGCGCACGGCGGATAAACTCAATGCCTTCATGTGGCGGTTCGGCATCTGCATGTAGAAACCAGATGACGTCGCCGGAGGCGCGTAACGCACCAGTATGCAACTGGTGACCCCGCCCGGGACGGGCATTCAGGTTGATGCAACCATAGCGCTGGCAACAAGCGGTGACACTTGGGTCATTTGCGCCATCAACGATGATAGTTTCATGTGGCTCATTATCGAGTGATTGCAGAGTCTCGAGTAATGCTGATAATGCCGGCGTATCTCCCAGTACCGGGATTACAATGCTGATGCTGATGTCATGTACGGGTGTCATAGGATTCAGGTTTTGTTGTTCGGTATAAAGTCGGCAGTTGTGAGCCAGTCATGCAGCGCACGGCGTGCTGATCGTGTATCAGAGTGCAGGTCAGCTTGCAGACGGGGCAGATCATGGGCGAAATCAATATCATAACTGGTTGGCAGGTATTGCAGGGTCAGACCGTGCTGGATACAGAGAAGTTCCAGTTGCTTACCAAGATCGTTTGTACTCCAGGGGAGTGAGCCCAGTTCCGGCCACGCACACCGGGCTCCCATCAGCACGACACCGCCGTCTTCGGCTGCTCCGAGTACGACGTCGTGTGTCTGCAGAGCGGTTCGGGCCTGTTCATAGTAGCTGTCGTTGAGTAACGGTGCATCACTGCCTATATATATAAGATGTTCAGTGCTGGCAGACCGAATTGTGCGATCTACGACATTGAGACGTTCGCCGAGATTACCCTCTGGCTGCGGACAAACACGGTGGTTGCCGGCTAATAGGATCTCTGCCCAACGCTGATCAGCTTGCTCAGCCGGGGCTATTACTACCGGTCCGGGCCAGCTTGTCGCATCCTCCAGGGTGGTATGCAGCAAATGGGTAGCAAGTTCGAAAGTCAGCTCAGGGCCAATTGTTGCTGCGATTCGTTGCTTGCCGCTGCCCGGTGCTGGTCGGCGGCAAAAAATGACGAGTGCCGGTGTGGAACTACAGGCAGGATTTAAGCTCATAATAGACAGGCGACTGAAAGACAACCATGAATAGATGACTATTGAATCATACCTGCAATAATGCCTAGTAAGCATATCGGTCTCGATGGCCGAAGAAGGGAGATACCAGTGCACACTGAGGTTCAGAATTATTATGGCGAAGTCCTGCAATCCACGGACGACCTGAAGACGAGCGCCTGTTGCACGGCAGATGCGCCACCCGAGCATCTGCGTGCCGCACTGGCTCGCGTGCATGATGAGGTTATTACCCGGTATTACGGCTGTGGCTTGGTATTGCCCGAGGCACTTGAAGGGGCATCCGTACTCGATCTTGGTTGCGGGGCCGGGCGGGACGTGTACACGCTTGCGCAGCTCGTGGGAGCCGATGGGTTTGTTGTCGGCGTCGATATGACGCCCGAGCAGCTGGATGTGGCACGTCGCCATGAGACCTGGCACGTTGAGGAGTTTGGTTATCCGACCTCAAACGTCAAATTTATTGACGGCAACATCGAACGTCTTGAGAAGACCGGCCTGGCCGACGAGCAGTTCGATGTCATCGTCTCGAATTGTGTTATCAATCTGGCCACCGACAAACAGGCTGTACTCAATGAAGCCTGGCGGCTACTCAAACCTGGTGGTGAGTTGTACTTTGCCGATATCTATACAGACCGTCGCGTACCCATAGAGCTGACGACCGATCCGGTTTTATACGGCGAATGCCTGTCCGGAGCTTTGTATTGGAATGATTTTCTTGATCACGCCGGTTGTGCAGGATTTACAGATTCGCGACTCGTGACCGACAAACCGGTCAGCGTCGACGACCCTGAATTGGCGCAAAAAGTTGGCGACATCCGGTTTTTTTCAGCTACTTATCGCTTGTTTAAATTGCCGGAGCTTGAATCCGGACGTGAGGACTATGGTCAGTCAGCAACCTACCGCGGTACAGCGCCGCATCACCCTGAAGCATTGCCATTTGACAAGCAACTGACCTTCGAGGCGGGTGTAAGTACACCTGTCTGTGGCAATACCTGGCAGATGCTGGCCGGCAGCCGGCTGGCCGAATTCTTCGCCCTGTCTGCTGAGCCGCTTATGCATAGCGGCTCATTTGGCGACTCGACGAAGGGCTTGCTGTTTGATAGCGAAGTTGTGAGTGGGCAAACGGGCTGCTGCTGAAGCTGATCCAGATGCGGTTCCGGGTTTGGCGATGTTGCTCATCGGCACTGCCTGAAGCGCTTTAACTGCAGTTCACGGACCTGTTGTTTCATGGCGCGTCCCTGTTTAGCCGAATGTCCCTGGCGTAATTTTGCTTCCAGTTGTTTGCTGCGCTTAGCCAGGGCCGTACATTTTTTCTTGCCAAGTTGTTTGTGCCTGTCCGCATAGGCGGGTGCGACAAACAACATGAACAACAGCAAATCTCTGCGCTGCATGGCGGCGCTCCTGAACAGGTGAAACAAGATTTCAACCCGGATAGCTTTACGCCGATGAGTGTGTTGCAGGCTGCCTGGAGTAGCCAGGCGAAAATCCCGCCTGACTGGCCAGATTCATTGACGCTGCCGGAGTGGTTGCTCAGGTGACGGTGGGTAGTTCCCGGCTCGTAATTACATACTCTGCAACCGGCTGGCCGCCAATCAGGTGCTGCTGAATTATTTGTTCCAGGACCTGCGGTGTACAAGATCGATACCAGGTGCCTTCTGGGTAGACAACGGCAATCGGCCCCGCGACACAGATCTGCAGGCAGTTGGCTTTGGTCCGGTAGATGCCACCTTGCCCGGTCAGGCGCAATTCAGCCAGGCGTTTTTTCAGATAATCCCAGGATTCGAGGCTATCGCCCTTGGCCGAGCATTTTGGCTTGGTCTGGTCACAGCACAGAAAAATATGTCGACGAATCGCCGCTATGCCGAGTCGAGTGACTTGGCCCGCCTGATCATCATCTGTTGGATCTGACATCATCAGTCCCTTTATGTCGATTGGTGCCTGGTTCGTGCCATGAGCATGATCGTGTTTCCGCGCTCCAGTATGATGCGTCCTGATCATATGCAAGAAGCCTCCGAAAAAGCCATTCTTTATGCGCTGCTCGCCAATTTTGGCATCGCATTGAGCAAAAGCTGGGGAGCCTGGTTCACGGGTTCAGGCAGCATGCTGGCCGAGGCTATTCATTCCTATGCCGATACCGGTAACCAGATCCTGTTGTTCATAGGGCTGGTCCAGGCCCGCAAACCTCCGGATGTTGAGCATCCGCTCGGTTACGGCAAAATCAGTTACTTCTGGGCCTTCATCGTCGCCATCATGTTGTTCAGCCTGGGTGGGTTATTCTCAATCTATGAAGGTGTCCACAAGCTCCAGGAGCCGGAACCTTTGGAGCAAATCTGGGCAGCCCTGCTGATACTCGGTATTGCTATCGTGCTTGAGGGGGCGAGTCTGCTGGGTGCGCTCAGAGAGATCAGGAAACTGCGGGGTGAGCAATCATTCAGCGAATGGTTCAGCGTGACGCGTAATGCTGAACTGGTCGTCGTGCTCGGTGAGGATGTCGCGGCCGAGATCGGGCTGATGCTGGCATTTATTTTTGTGATGCTGGCCGGTATCACCGGTGATACGCGCTATGACGCATTTGGCTCGATTTGTATTGGGGTCGTGCTGATTGTGGTTTCGATCTTTGTTGCGACCCGGATCAAATCGTTACTTGTCGGGCGTTCCGCAGAGCCGGAATTGCGAAGACTAATCGATAACATCATTGAGGAAGATCCTGCGATAGAACGTTTGCTGAATACGATCACACTGCAAGTGGGTCCGAAAATCATGCTGGCAATCAAGATCAAAATGGATTCGAATCTGACCATCGATGAGGCAGTTGCGCACATCAATACCCTTGAAAAGCGTTTAAAGCAGCAAGTGCCGGCCATCGGCTGGTGTTTCGTCGAGCCTGATAACGTCGACTGAGATGAGTTACCGGCCGCCCGAGGCTCGGGAGGCCTGAAATCCGGACCAAATGCGCAACGGACTTTGCTAAAGCAACTTTGAATGGCATCAAGGTAAAGTTGAAAATTATAGAAAAAACTATTAAACAAAGAGATATAGTAACTATTTAATGTAAATTATTGTTATTAAGCAAGGTAATTTCTGATCAAGTACGCGGTACTTGTTGACTCGTATATAATTTACGCATCGCGATTGGCGACTTGGTCTGACCATAGAAAACAAAAAAATAAGCTGGCCTGAGACCGGGACCAGGACCGCAAGGTCCGAAAAGGGTGATCATGATAGATCGCTGTTCACGATCAGAGTCTATGTCCGGCGTCCTGTACCGCATAGTTGCCGAGGTCCCGTGTCGGGGAACCATTTTTCGGTAGGAATTGCACGGGGCGCCGGGCTCCATACACTGCCTGTTGGCACGGATGTGACAGGCTGGCCAGGCAACTGCCCGGTCAACCTGCCAGGTTTTCGCTCAGAGACCGAGCAGAGCCGGCAACGTCGCCAAGGGGACCAGCAGCGCTATGACGGCGAGCACAATCTCATCTCGGCGATCTATACTTGGGGTATTCTTGTGACCGAACATAAGCTCAGCTCCAGGTTAGTAATTTCAATATGTGGATACTAAGGTCCGGCTGCAGCCAATTCCTTCCCAGGTGGTAACAGGCTGTAACATTTTGTAACGGTTTTATCCCGCACGGAATCAGAGGTTTACAATAGATTTTATAAGTGCAGAATCAGACCGGGCCCAAGCGCTGCGTATTAAAGATGATCCGCCTGCGGAAAACTGTGAACTATGCCGAAAATTCTGTTGATCGATGACGATGAAAAGCTTGCCGGGTTACTCGGCAACTATTTCGAACGTTTCGACCTCGAACTTGTGTCGGCGTTGCGACCATCTGTCGGCTTGAAAATGTTGCAGAAGGACCAACCGGATCTCGTTATCCTTGATGTCATGCTGCCCGAGCAGGATGGTTTCGACGTCTGCCGGACGATACGAAAGACCAGTGCTGTACCGATAATCATGCTGACCGCACGTGGCGAGGTTACAGATCGGATCGTTGGTCTCGAGATCGGCGCCGATGATTATCTGCCCAAGCCATTTGAACCACGTGAGCTCGTGGTACGAATCCAGAATGTGTTGCGGCGGGCAGTACCAGTGGATGCAGACAGCGACGAACTGAAGTTCAAGGGCCTGACGTTGAATCTTGAGCGGCGCACGATTGAACTCGATGGCAGTCCGCTGGAACTGACGACAATGGAGTTCGAATTGCTGGCCCTGTTTGCACGTAACCCGGGTAAGGCATTATCGCGTGACGAGATTCTTAACGGGCTGCGTGGTATCGACGCCCAGATTTTTTCACGTTCTGTAGACATTCTTGTCAGTCGCCTTCGCCAGAAATTGAGTGACACAACAAAACAGCCACGGTTTATCAAGACGGTCTGGGGCAGGGGTTATACGTTCGTTGCCGAGGAGGCCACAGTCGAGTGATACGCGAACTTCTGTATAAAATTGCTCATTCATTGTCGGCCCGACTGCTGGGGATTTTTCTGGTTACCTCACTAATTTACGGGTTTACGGCCCGCTTTGCTGTTGATCTGGTGCTGGACCGTGATTATCTGCGTGAAATTGTCGGCTCGCACATTGCATTGCATACGACCTATTTCCTGCGTGATCTTGGATTGCCACCGAGTATCGAGAGGGCCGCCGAGATTGCAGCCCAAAACCCGATGGATATTCGTATCATGGGTCCGGATGTTGACTGGTCGTCTGACCCGGCATTCCCTGATTTGAAAAATGTAAAATTTGAACCTGGTGCCTATTTTGAGCATGTCCCGAAGGATATCTTTGTAACCCCGGATGGCCGTGATGTGTTCGCAACGATGGCCTTCGCCCGCTACGATGAACATTCATTTGTGCGCGTTTACGTGGCTGACTACCGGATTTTGATTGCATCGCCGAAAATCTCGGTGCACCCGAGTTCGAACCTTGCGGCACCGATCCTCATTGGCCTGATATCGACCCTCGTGCTGGCGGGCTGTTTTTTTGCGGTTACGTGGTTGATTCGACCGATTGGCTGGATCAAAGATGGTGCCGAGCGGATCGGCAAGGGCGAGCTGGATTATCGGATTCCGACCAGCCGTCGGGACGACCTCGGTCGCCTGGCTGTCGATATCAACCTGATGGCCGGCGATGTGCAGGGCATGCTTGAGGCCAAGCAGCAGATGCTACTCGCGATCAGCCACGAATTGCGGTCTCCGTTGACGCGCACCAAGGTGGCGCTTGAGTTTCTCGATGACGAGACGACCAAGCAGAGTATTCTCGATGATGTTCTCGAGATGGAGAGCCTGATCACTGACTTGCTTGAAAGTGAACGTCTGAACACGCGGCACTCAAAATTACAGATCTCAACGGTCGATCTCGTTCAGTTGATCAAAGAATTGATCGAGAATGAATTTCGGCAAGAAAATGACCGAATCGAGGTGCAATTGGCAGCAACTTCCGTGCATCGGGACATTGATGAGACCAGGATTCGGCTGCTGCTGAAAAATCTGATCGACAACGCGCTTTGTTATAGCCAGAACGGTGCCGATCAGATTGTCGTGCAGCTCGAAGCGACTCCGGACTCAGCGATGATCAGGGTCAGTGATCATGGTTCAGGAATGACGCCGGATGAGGTCGAACGGGCAACAGAGCCTTTCTATCGGGCTGATCCGGCCCGTTGTCGTGATACCGGCGGATTCGGACTCGGCCTCTACCTGTGCCGCAGAATCGCCGAGGCCCATGGCGGAGTCTTGCGAATCGACAGTGAGGTCGGGCGCGGTACAAGCGTGACACTGGAGTTGCCGGTTTCTTCCGACAGTTAATAGAGTCAGCTTTCCCCGTCTATTGGAGGCGTTATTTGTGACTGAAGCAGCCCATTCCGGGTGTGGTGACCCGCATCAATGGTTGGGATTGAACTCAGCTGAGCGGATGACCGCGAAAGTAGGCTAGCGATAGTTTCAGCGCTTCCCGAATTCGGCGCGCGTCGCCGGAGCGGATGGACCATTCGGAGTTATTCATGGGTTCAAACCGGCCGGTGAGTTTTTTTGCCTGCATACAGCGTTCGCGAAACGCTTCATGTTGGTAGTTAAATTCGCGGTCCCGGTTTTTTGGGGTTGCACGCAGGCAGGCTTCAACTTCGGTGATCAGGGCTGTGATATCGCTTCGAAACTGTGAAACAGGATGCTTTTTTTTCGTCATAAACTGGATTTCCGTCTAATGTGACAATCCTAGAGACTGGCCCGGGTTCTGTCGTTGACTAGGTTCACATTGCGGCGATGTGTTGGCCTGGCTGGCTGGATTTATTTGCCGGTATTAGATAATCCGGGCTGCTGTGGTATAGTCCGCGCCGTTTTCAGGTCGAGATACGAGCAAGATAATGGCAACAATTTATGTTACGGACAGGGCAGGGGGCGATCACGTCCTTGAGGCGGCGAGTGGCCGAACCATCATGGAACCGCTTCGCGAGATTGATAATGGTATTGAGGCATTGTGCGGAGGCATGTGTTCCTGTTCTACCTGCCACATCTATATTGATGATGAATGGTGTGCCAAACTCAAGGATCTTTCTGACGACGAGCTCGATTTACTCGAGGACACTGAGTGCTTTAAGGGTGAAGGTGCTTCGAGGCTGGCTTGCCAGGTCACCATGAATGATGATCTCGATGGTATGAAGCTGACGATTGCGCCGGAAGAATAGAAACATAATAGTAACGGTAGTGTCTGATGCCATTTCATTGGTATTTGGTTTGACATAAACGCAGCGCACTTCGCAAACGCCACCTGGCTCACATCTCTGTTCGGGCGAAAGTGTTCACCTATACAGCTTGGCTGTTGTGTAGTGGAGCATGTTTGTGGGGTTTGCTGTAGGGCTTATCGGACGTCGACTCGGTATCGGGTTAATAGTCTGTATCGGTCATCTGGCTGGCCCAATGGTACACGCCGACCCTTCAGGGTGGGATCGTTTCATGTCGAAGTTCAGCGGCAAGAAATTATCGAGCGATAAACAGACTCAGATCCCAGCCTCTGACCAAATTCCTGACATCGGCCTCGATCTCGAGGAGAATTTTCAACCTGATGATGCCGAATCGATGATTCGGTACTTTGCGAGTCAGCGTTTCCTGCAACAGGCTTCGCTAGCAGACGGTTCTTTCAAGCTGGACTACTTCATGCAGAGTGCCTTGAATGGTTCGTTTCAACTCATTAACACGCTTTCCCCGTTCGACGCCAATATGGCGACCAGCTTCGAGGTTGATGCGACACTCTATGGTCCGCGCTGGACCTATGTGCATGCAGACAGAGTGGATATTTCGGCTTTGGCCAGTAGCTACTGGATGTCTCAGACGAATGGTATTAATACCGTCTCCCATGGTAAACCGACCGTGCTGGCTGCTGCTGATATCCAGCGGCCAATGGCCGGTCTGTCCCTGGGCTGGAACCTGACGACAAATCTGCAATTTACGTTAAACGGCGATTATCTGTCGATCTACTACGAGGACTCTGACGGCAGCATCATTAACCTGTGGGCAGGTCTGCGGTATAACCTTCTGGACTCTGTCAGTATCGGCATCGGTTACGACATGCTGGAGGTGGATGTTGAGTCAGCTGATCTGAGTTTTTCAGGACTCATCGATGAAGACCGCCAGTGGGGGCCCAAGGCTTTTTTATCTATGCGCTTCTGAGTGCTCTGCGGCATGGATTTCCACTGCCTGTGCGGTGTACACTCCCGGCCTCGAGTGGGGCCGTAGCTCAGCTGGGAGAGCGTCGCGTTCGCAATGCGAAGGTCGGGAGTTCGATCCTCCTCGGCTCCACCACTAAATCCCCGTGCCGTGCCGTCCGTGCAGGCGTCAGAATGTGATGCAGTTCTTATTTTCGCAACCGGGAACCGTTTATTGTTGAAGCACACCGGGCTTCTCAGTGAAATTTATTGATGAAAATTTTAGATTTTCTGCGCCGTAGCAAGGGCAGGAAAAAGGCTGCATCGGAGCCGATTCGTACGGTTCACCCTCCAGGCAGTGTACGTGCTGAAAATCAGGCGCGTCTGGCCAAAGAGTTTGAGGAATCAGATGATCTAAAGCTTGATGATCAGTCTCCGGATGAGTTTATGGATACCAGTTCACTCAAGTTGGAGGGAGAATCCGGTGATCTGGACAATCCGTATGAGACGCATACCTGGGAGATGGATCGGGAAGAGGGCATACGGCGTATCGAGGATCTGAGCCTGGTTAATCGAAAGCAGCCTGAAGGAACCAAGGGCAATCCTTACGACACAATCGTGAAGAAAAAAGGCTGGCAATAATTACCCTGGTTGCCGGTGATTTTACTTGAGCGGCTTTTTTTTCGATACCTTAATTAATTCTGGCTAATGCTACTCATGATCAGAGCCTCAGCCCTCCGTCAATATCAAAGCAACGTCCCGACACATAATCATTCTGCAGAATAAATTCAACGGTCTGTGCGATTTCGTCCGGTTCACCCATTCTCCTTAGTGGAATGCCTGAAGTCAGTTTTTCGCGGGCAGCTTCTTTCATGCCCGCCACCATTTCCGTATTGATGAACCCGGGTGCTATGGCTGCGGCCCTGATACCGTAGCGGGCCAGTTCCTTGGCCCAGGCGACGGCCATCGCCTGTACGCCAGCCTTTGCTGCGGTGTAATTGGTCTGGCCCATATTGCCGGCACGTGAGATGCTGGAAATATTGATGATGCAACCCTTCGAGCCGGACTCGATCATGCGTTGCGCCGCTTCCCGACCGCACAGGAATACACCGGTCAGATTCACATCGATAACCGCCTGCCACTGGTCCAGTGTCATCTTTGAAATGAGTTCGCCGTCCCTGAACTTCAGCAATAACCCATCCCTTGTGATGCCGGCATTGTTGATGAGTCCATCTACCGTGCCGAAATCTGTGACGATCTGGTCGAATAGCGCGACAACATCATCTTCGCAGGCTACGTTAGCGCCATAAGCTTTCGCCGTGGCTCCTGCAGACTCACAAGCGGCAACGGCATCCGTAATACTGTCCGCATCAAGGTCCACGAGCGCAAGGTTGCCACCATGGGCGGCGAGTCGCTGTGCCATGGCCGCACCCAGTCCGCGCGCAGCGCCGGTAATTACGATTGTTTTGGTTGTCAGGTCCATGTCGGTCCTCGGTCTATGGTCAAATCAGGACGCAGATTCTAACATGGGGTCGGGAGCATAAACTCGAATGATAAACCTTCTCCTGCCGATGCCAGCCATGCAAACAAAATGTTGATTCATGCAATAGAATGAGTATTGGACACCAGTGGATAGATTTCTTATGAAAACAGTCAAAGGATATGCGGACGGACCGTTCGGCCAGTTACATTATCAGGTTTGCGGTACCGGCAGTCCGGTCATCATGGTGCATCAAGCACCCGATTCGATGGTGCAATTCGACCCGGTCATGCAGCCACTTGCGGCAGCCGGGGTTCAGGCGATTGCTGTGGACATTCCCGGTTACGGTATGTCGGCAATACCCGACCACCCGCCAAGTATTGCCGAATATGCTGCGCTGTTGCCGGCAATCCTCGATCATTTCGGCTTTACCAGTGCCAGCGTGCTTGGCCACCATACTGGCGCGATCATCATGACCGAGGCAGCATTGCTTTATCCTGAGCGGGTCGACAAAGTTGTACTCAACGGCCCGTTACCGTTAACCGATGAAGAGCGGGCCTATTTCAAGGGCGTGATGGCCGCCGAGAAGGAATGGGCACCGCGCTGGGACGGCAGTCACCTGACCGAACAATGGGAACATCGCAAAGGCGCGCAGTCAGAATGGAATGATCTTGCAGCATTCCATACCCATTTTATTCACGGCCAACTGGCCGGCAGCACAGTATGGTATGCGCACGATGCTGTCATAGCCTATCACCATGAAGATTCTATCCTCAGGATTAAGCATCCGTGCCTGGTGCTGGCCAATACCGGTGATGCCATCTATGCACAATCGCAGCGGACCATGGAGATTCGGCCAGATTTTGCCTATGCCGAACTTGCGGGCGGTACGATCGACATTATTGATGAGCAGCCGGAAGCTTGGGCAAAAGCGGTGGCCGGGTTTCTGACCGGCTGACAGGCAAGGGATCTGCGACTTCGTCGTTGGTAATAGGTTTGAATATTCGCAAGCATGGTGTCTGTAAATGGGCGTGGGAGCGGCTTTAACCGCGAATTTCAGGCCAACACGGGTTATTGTGGCTAAAGCTATTTCAACTTCATTCCATCATCGTCAGAACTAAAGTCTTGCTGAAAAAAACCATGTCACACTACAGCCTTTCAAAGAAGGAAGCTAAATGAGCCCAGTCCGTATTCACCTGATTGCCGCCGCGCGACCCAATTTTATGAAGGTGGCGCCGCTGTTTCACGCGTTGCAGGCCGATGAGGCATTTGAGGTTTGCCTTGTGCATACCGGTCAGCACTACGACTCGAATATGTCGGATAGTTTTTTTGCTGATCTCGGTTTGCCGAAGCCGGATTTTCACCTTGGTGTCGGCAGTGGAACCCATGCCGAACAAACCGGCGGGACGATGATTGAATACGAAAAGGTATGCCTGTCGGATAAGCCGGACTGGGTTATCGTCGTCGGTGATGTTAATGCAACCGCCGCAGTCGCACTGGTCTGTACCAAGCTTCAGGTTCCTATTATCCATCTTGAGGCAGGATTGCGAAGTCGCGACCGAACCATGCCCGAAGAAATTAACCGGCTCGTGACTGATTCTATCGCTGATGTACTCTGGACACCCTCACCGGATGGAGATGAGAATCTGCTGTCCGAAGGGGTACCTGCTGAGCGGATAGAACGAGTCGGCAACATTATGCTGGATTCATTCGAGATGATGAGAGACCAGATCGAAAGCTCATCTGCGCGCGCAGATCTTGGTCTTGAGAATGATCGTTACGGTGTCCTGACCATGCATCGCCCGGCGAATGTCGATGATCCCGAGGTTCTTGGGTTGCTCGTAGACCAACTCTGTGCGGTAACCGAGAAGTTACCGCTCGTCTTCCCTTTGCACCCACGGACACGGCAGCGCCTCGATACATTCAAACTTCTGGGTAAGCTGGAGGGTCAGGCAGGTATGCGCATTACTGAACCAATGGGCTACATTCAGTTCATGAACCTGGTAACAGGGGCAGTGCTGGCCGTTACGGATTCTGGTGGTTTGCAGGAAGAGACGACTTATCTGGATATTCCTTGCCTGACGTTGCGTCCTAACACTGAGCGCCCGGTTACGATCGTTGAGGGCACGAACAGACTCATCAAACCTGTGCAACTCCTTGCACAGGTTGATAAAGCGCTGGCTGGTGATTGGCCGACCGGTTGTAAACCGGACTTGTGGGACGGCAAAACGGCTGCACGTTGTATTGCCAGCCTCAAGCGCAGAATCAAGGCAGCGTAGCTCGAAAAATCCAAGAAAAAACTGGTGTCAGACACCATTTACCCGGTGTCAGACACCATTTACCCCCTACGGGCGCTTCCAGCATCAACAATTGGTGTCAGACACCATTTGCCTCATCGAGTGATCAGGGTTTTTCACGCTTTTCGGGCTTGGCGGGGGGTTGTATAGTGTGCCGCCTTCGTCCCGGTATTGGGCAACTATCATCGAAATAAAGGTTTACTCTAATGTCTGGTCCTCTTGAGGGTGTGCGGGTTCTCGAATTAACGAGCGTAGTTCTGGGTCCGTGGGCCTGTCAGATTCTTGCCGACATGGGCGCGGAAGTGATTAAGGTCGAGGCACCGCGTGGTGACAGCAACCGTTCGCTTGGCGCTTATCATAATAAGGGCATGGCCGCGCTGTACCTGACCTGTAACCGCAACAAGCGCAGCCTGGTGCTGGACCTGAAGCAAGATTCGGGTCGCGAAGCGTTATTCAAAATCGTGGCTGATGTTGACGTACTTGTGCATAACAACCGGCCGCATGTGATGACTCGTCTGGGAATTGATTACGAGCAACTCAAGACTGTGAATCCAAAGCTGATTTATTGCGGTAGCTACGGTTATGGCAAAGAAGGTCCATATGGGGCTCGTGGTGCACTGGATGATTCCATCCAGGCAGCCAGCGGTATTGCGATGCTGCAAAAGATGGTGCAGGGCGAGCCGCGTTACCTGCCGACAGTAGTCGGCGACAAGACGACAGCAATGGCGGTCGTGTTTGCCGTGACAGCTGCATTGTACCGTCGGGAAAAAACAGGTGTTGGTCAGGAACTTGAGGTGCCGATGTTTGAAACCATGGTGTACTACGTTATGGCTGAGCATTTATGGGGCATGACATTTGAGCCTCCCTTGGGGACGGCTGGCTATACGCGGTTGATGAGTCACCATCGCAAGCCCTACAAGACAAAGAATGGCTATATAGCAATTCTTCCGTATCTCGATAGCCATTGGGAAGTGTTTTGCAAGCTGGCGGGACGTACTGATTTACTTGAGGATGAGCGGTTTACGACGTTGTCCGACCGGGTGAAGAATATTGACGATACCTATCAGGAAACAGCGAATACGATGGTGACCCGCACGACTGAAGAATGGCTGGAAATTTTTGGTGAGACGAGCGTGCCGACGATTGTTGTCAATACTTTGGAGGGGTTGACGACTGATCCACACCTGGCCGCTGTGGATTTCTGGCAAATCAAGGAACATCCAACCGAAGGCAAGCTGCGTATGCCGCGTTTCCCGGTCGGTTTCTCCGAATCACCGGCCAGCATCAGAAGCCTGCCACCACATCTTGGCCAGAACAGTGTAGAGATTCTGCAGGAGATTGGATTATCGGACGATGATATCCAGGCCATGCTGGATTCAGGTGCCACACGTGAGGCTGACCTCAAAAGTGATGGATAGTGTCCTGAGAGTAATTGGTGTCTGACACCAATTACTCAGTCTTTCAGACCATAAATCCGAATCGTATTATCCCTTAACAGCTTGCGTCGTACCGCCGGCTTGAGACCCAATCCATCAATATCCTCGATGGTGCGCTTGAACGGCAGTACCGGGTAATCGGTGCCAAAAATTACCTTGTCCTGGCCATAAGAATTGATATAGCGCTTGAAACTCGCCGGCCAGTATTTAGGTCGGTGGGCATCGCAGCCAATGTAGACATGCTCATGTTTCCAGGCCATCGCGATCATTTCTTCGACCCAGGGAATACCGACATGAATGCCGATTAGTTTAAGACCAGGGAAATCACAGGCAACCGGGTCGAGTGATATTGGTCGTCCAACACTTTCGCAGGGAAAATCTTTCGCATAAATCATTGATTGGCCAACCTGCATCTGGATTGGTACGCCTAATTCCCAGCATTTGGCATAGAACGGGTAGTACTTACGGTGATCCGGCGCCAGGTTAAACCAGTGTGGATACAGGTGCGCACCGATAAAACCCATATTGGTAATAGCATCTTCAAAGGCTTTGACGCCGTTCATCCCGTCATGGGGATCGATACCGGCCAGACCATAAAAACGATCGGGATACTGTTCGCACGCACGGGCTACAACTTCATAGGGCATATGGTAGCAACCCGGCAGGCCAGGGCGGCCGCTATGTGCGGCAATCAGGAAGGCCTTGTCTATACCGGCTTCGTCCAGCGTTTCGATCAGCTTTTCAAGGCTCATCGGTGCCATCAGATTATCCTGTGCCTTCATCTTGTCGGTGAAAAAGTCATCACCCCAGCCCGGTCGATGGCGCAACGCCTCTTCTGTCCAGATATTTACTACTGCATCGATGGCCTTGTAGTCAGCTGTTGTCATTTTGTGAGGGTCCTTGCACTTGTTTTATGCCGCATCTGCAGGCGGGCGGGAAAGATAACAGAAATTTTCAGTTCTGTCGGCAGGGGTTTAAGGGGAGTTTTAACGGTGAAAAAAGGAACTGGTTCGCATTTTTTGTGAACGCTGTTCACAGGTTGGTCATTTTAATTCAGGCATTTTTTACAAAAGCAAAAACCGTTACCAGCACTTTTCTTTGCAATCGCCACCATCAGGATTTTCAAAATTGTCCATGCCGCCAACGTTTGACGCCATTTTCCAGGTGTCAAATGGGGCCTTAAGCAACTGATTTTTAGCAAAATTACTTCACATAATTCACCTGTTGACTTTTGCGGAAATTCTGCGTAAATTTATTCATGCGTCATCGGGACCCGTCGGGTCTGAACGCCATCAAGGCGATCAACCCGGCGGGATTTCCTCCCAAATTTAGCGCTAAACTTTTGGTTCAGCAAATCTGAACAAAAGATAGCGAAAAACTTGTACTAAAACAAAACATTAAAGACACCCAAGATTTTTGACGCGCAGATCTTAACGTCAACTTCTGCTGTGTAGTTTAGGGAAATCACAGGTTCATGATTTTGACAAACGGGGAAAATGCTTTAAGTCAGCGATTTTAAACAAAAAAATATGTTGGAGATAATAAATGCGCAGTTATGACTTAACCGAATTAGAGGAGATGTCAGCGTTATCGCGCCGCACTATTTCTGACTATGTATCGAGAGGCCTGTTAGCCGGGCCTTCACACCGGGGTCGCGGAGCCCGCTATTCGCAACGAGACCTGGATGCCCTGCGCGTAATTCCACGCCTGCGGACCATCATGAAACCGGAATTTCCAACTCTGATTTCAGTGCGTGATTTTCTGGCCGAATTGTCGGCTTCGGATTTACGTCATTTAGTACGTCTGACGAATGAACGTGCATTTGAAATTGAAGTTCGACGAATTCGACTGAGCCACCAATTAAAGACTTTTCTGCCGGCCGTATCTCCGGAGCGCATGACTGCCGTGTTGGCTGAGCTGACACCCGAGCAGGTTTGCGGAGTAGATCGAGGCCATATTCAGATTGGTTCACTACTGAATATTGAAGCACTGACAAGTGACAGCCATAGGAACGTCAATTCATCGAACGGTTTTGATTCCGTTATTGAATTAGATGCTCAAGGTTTCGAATCAGACGACGATGGTTCTGTCGATTCGGGTTACGAACGATACGGTAATTCGACTGTGCAAGTTCGTATTGACAGGGCAGCCCTGGGAAACCGGGAGTCAAGAACTTCGTTATCCGACACGATGCGTAATTTTGCGGAACAAATAGAAACGCTACTCAAGACATCGAGTTGAAAAAAACACGGCGAACCAAAATTTTAAGGGGATTTAGAACGTCATGAAAATTATCAACAACAGATTTTGCGGGATGATCGCATTGGCACTTTTACTGATCGTCGCCGGTAATGCATGGGGTTATAGCGTATCGCCCGACTCCAGCGAATGGAGTCAAGGTAAAGGTAACGGTCATAGTCAAGGCGGTCATGATCATGGCAGCCTTGGTGGTTGGATGATGGATGAAGATTCTGATTCAGGCCACACCTGGGGACCCGGTTCACGCCCTTGGGGAAGCGGTTCAATGTGGGATTCTGAAGACCATCAGTTTGGTGATCATGGCGGCCCCGATTTCTCAGGCTGGGATCATGGCGGGGTGATGGATTGTGACTCCGATTCGGACAGCGACACAGACTTCGATTACGACGAAGATTCTGACTTTGATGATGACTCTGATTCCTCTTCCGATTACGGTGGTCCTCCTGGTGAGGTGCCACTGCCGGCACCACTGCTTCTGCTCGGGTCCGGTCTGCTTGGGCTGGTCGGATTTGTTCGACGCAGCAGGAAAAGCCCGGCAAGAGGGTAAAGCAAAGTTTAATTGTTTGTGGGCTGCCTCCAAGCGCCACAGCCGACTCGTATGCTAGACTAACGAGTCGGCTGTTTCATTATTGGATCTAATATTTCGGCGGTAGATGCCGCCGAAATTGGCTCATTTATTAGTTTTCAGGTGCAAATTGGGTTATCGGTCACACAAATGTTAAATAGGACGGTATATACTGCGCGGGTTTCAGCAATAACTAACTGAATGTAAACAGGAAAAGAATTTTCAAATATGGTGGACGAACAACATTTTCGGGCTGAAGAAGAGGGCGGATTAGGCGACCTGATAGATGCGTTTAAGAGACGCAGGAAATTAGCGCTGACCACGGCGGGAGTTATCATTGTTCTTGGTGTTGTAGTGATCTTCGCCTGGCCATCTTTATATTCATCTACGGCAACTATTCTGCTTGAAGAGCCTGAGGTCCCGCAGGAATTGGTACAAACGACTGTTACCACTTTCGCTGCACAGCAGATTCAATACATCAATCAGCGTGTTATGACGCGTACGAATCTGGCAAATATCATTGAGAAATTCGATCTGTACGCTGAGAAGCGTGAGTATTCGCCAACTTTGCTGCTCACTGAAGAGGTTCGAAAAAATATTAAATTGGACTTGGTCAACGTCCAGTTGACTAATCCGCGCAGTGGGGTGCCGATGATTAGCACAATCGCGTTTACGCTCGGCTTTGAGGACAAGACGCCCGCAACTGCGCAGAAGGTGGCAAATGAATTGGTCTCCTTGTATATGGAAGAAAATGTACGGTCGAGGACGGTACAAACGGTAGAAACAAGAGAGTTTCTCAGCGGCGAAGGGGATCGGCTCGAAGAGCGTGTTCAGGATCTTGAAGAACAAATTGCCCGTTTCAAGGAAGAAAATGAAGGCAGTCTTCCGTTGATGACGTCGGTAAATCTGACAGCAATTCAGCGTATTGATAGCCAGATTTTGGATATTGATCGTGAATTGAATCGAATTGATGAAACACTTATATTACTGGATGCCCAGTTGATTCAGGTCGAGCCGACGACTTCCACAATTCTTCCTGACGGTTCTGCAGTCATGTCGCCGGAGAGTCAATTGAAATCGCTCCAGACTCGGCTTGCGTCACTAAAGGGAGTTTACAGTGATGAGCATCCTGATGTTCGGCGTACTGGCCGTGAGATTGATGCACTCAAAAAGCAAACGGGGTTAACCTCAGACTTGTCAGTGACAACATCTTTATTGGCAGATGCACGCATTGATCTGGCTAAAGCTCGGGAGAATTACAGTAATGAGCATCCGGAGGTGGTGCGACTGGAGAGATTAGTCGACAGTCTCATCGAAACTGTACTGGAACGACGTGATGACATTGATGCGTTAATCAAGCCGGACAACCCTGCATACATTCAATTGAATACGCAAAAAGAAACATTGGTAGCCAGTCAGAATGCGCTCAGGACTCAAAAGAAAGTGGTGCTTGCCAACCTGGTTAAGTATGAAGCGTTATTATTGAAGGCTCCCAGTGTGGAGCAAGGGTTGATATCACTTGAGAGACAGTTGCAAAGCGCAACGGGTCAGTACTTTGCTATGCGCGAAAGGCAATTTGGCGCTGAAATGGGTGAGGCACTGGAATCCCAGAGCAAGGGTGAGCGATTTGTCCTGGTGGAGCCACCGGATTTCCCTCTTGAGCCTTCGAGTCCAAACAGGGAAGTACTGATGATTGTGCTGATCTTTTTGGCCCCGGCACTTGGATTTGGTCTTGTGCCTCTGAAAGAGTCAATGGATCATTCTATCTGGGGCGCCAAGATGCTCGATTCAATTCAAGGCGCTCCACCCATTGCCGAAATACCGTTGATTGTGACTCGGCAAGAAGCTGTCCACGCCCGTCGCGTGAGTATCATTGCATGGGCCGGTGCACCGCTGGCAATTTTGCTGGTGGCTATTTCGGTTCATTTTCTGCTTCGGCCTCTCGATGTCCTCTGGTATGTCGCGATGCGTAAGCTCGGTATGTAGAGGAAGGCCGACGAAATGGAAAGAATTCAGAAAGCACTTGACCAGGCTGAGCAGCAACGAACTACCGCAAAGCCGTCATCAAGCCAGAGGGAGTTGCGGGCATCTGTAAAGCCTGTGGAGATCAGTGAAGAATCAAAATCTCCCAAAGATGTTCATTATTCACGAACCAAAGTAGTCGACATATCGGCACAGGTGCTGGAACAGAATAGGTTAGTTGCGGCATTGCCGGACCATGAGTTAACTGATGTTTATCGAATACTCAGGACTCGTGTCTTGCAAACCATGAATAGCAACCGATGGAATGCCTTGGCTGTCACCAGTCCGGCGACCGGTTCGGGTAAAACATTGACATCGATTAATCTTGCCATAAGTCTGGCCAGAGAAGTAAATCGTACAGTGCTGCTGGCTGATTTTGATCTTCGCCATCCAAGCATCCATGGCTATTTTGGCTATAAACCTGAGCTAGGCCTGAGTGATTATTTGCTTCATGATGCGCCGCTAGATGAGATACTTATTTCACCTTCGATTGAGCGACTGGTTGTACTCCCAGGGCGGGAAAGTATTCATAACTCTTCTGAAATGCTGCGTTCACCAAAAATGATCCAGCTCGTTGAAGAATTAAAGGGCCGTTATACAGACCGGCTTATTATCTTTGATCTTCCTCCCATACTGGCCGTAGACGATGCGCTTGCATTTGCTCCATATACCGATGCGATGCTTATGATTGCGGAACACGGCGGTACTAAACGTGATGATTTAGAGAAGGCGCTTGAGATTCTCAAAAACACACCTTTAATTGGTACTGTATTAAATAAGTCGGATGCAGTTAGTCCAGATCCATACGGTAAAAAGTAACCCCTTCCTCATTGCCAGCGGTATTGCCGGCACAATAATTCGGGCAGCAAGATGTACGAACAGTTTTTCGGCCTGAGAGAAAAGCCATTCACGATACTCCCAGATCCTTCATATCTATATATGTCAAAGGGGCATACAAAGGCATTAACGCTTTTGCGTTACAGTATTGTGGGGCGCCAGGGATTTACGGTTGTCACCGGTGAAATTGGTTCTGGCAAGACGACCCTGATAAACAGATTACTAGAGGATCTTGATGAGGATATTACTGTTGGTCTTCTGAATTTTACGGATCCGGGTGCTACTGAACTCAATGAATGGATTGGAATGGCTTTTGGCCTGGACTATGCCGGAAAGAGTCGCACGGAGCTTTACGAGGATTTTATTTCATTCCTGATAAGACAGTATGCTCAGGGGAAGTACACGGTCTTAATTGTTGACGAGGCACAGAATTTAGTCATCAAAGGCCTGGAAAAGATTCGGATGCTATCTAATGTCAATGCACAGAAAGAGCATTTGTTACATCTGATTCTTGTCGGTCAGCCACAGCTCCGTGACCTCTTGCGTTCGGCAGATCTTGAGCAGTTGGTACAAAGAATATCTGTTTCCTATCACCTTGATCGTCTTTCACCCCGAGATTCAAAGGCTTATGTGCTGCATCGACTAAAGGTCGCAGGTGCCACAGAGCCACTGTTCAGCCCGCAGGCGCTACGTATCCTGGTTGAAGCCAGTAAGGGTGTGCCACGGATAATCAATACTGTGTGTGATCTTGCATTGGTATACGGGTTCTCCTCCGGAAAGCGTAAAATTGATGCGCGGATAGCCAAAGCCGTGTTGGCAGATCGTGAGGAGATGGGGCTTGGAGTGACTGGAGTGGATCGTGACTATCGCTCTGGTATTTCGTCAGGCGCATAGTTTAGGGGGCTACGGGCATTGTGCCAGCGGCAGTTTGGCATCGTGGTACCGGGTGGCCTTATGTGCAACGCTGATATTTTTTTCAGCGCATTGTCAGTTCGTTCGGGCTGGCGATATTGCGGATCTCATGTCAGTCGAACTTTATCCAACGATCTCAAATGCCGGCGTTGAAGCACATTATTTTGGACAAAATAAAGAGAACGCAGCGGTCTCAATCAGATACCGCGTGGTCGGAACCGACAATTTCTTAATCGGACATCCACCTGCGCTAGTTGCTCAGTACGGATTCGTTGGGAGTATATTCAATTTGTTGCCAGACACGGATTACGAGGTTGAAATTTCACTGAGTATTTCGGGAGAGGTTGTTACACAACAGATTGCGACTATGCGGACTCGCCCGGATTCACCGCCCCCCATACCGCCCGACGGCAGGCAAATATTCGTCGATATCGTTAATGGTAAAGCTGTAAACCCGGGAACTCGGGAATCTCCTTTGGCTTCAATCCAATCTGCAGTTAGCCTGGCAAAAGCGGGCGATATAGTTCGAGTGATGCCTGGTATATATAGAGAGAGCATAACAGTGCGGCGGAAGGGTGCACAAACCCGTCCCATTTATTTGATTGCTGAAGGTGAAGGGGTCATTCTGGATGGTTCTGATCCAGATATTGGAGTCGCCAGTGAGTGGATAAATCATGGTGACGGAATCTATTCTGTGAAATACAGATATTCAAGTGCCTATCTGGCGATTGAAGATCTGCGTTTATATGACTACGGGAGCCTCGATGACCTGAAGCAGGAGAATGGTCGTCAGCCGGGCAAAAATGGTTTGATAAAGGGTGGGTTCTATATAGACCAGGCGAAGAGTCGTTTATTCCTCAGGCTCCCTGATCATAGTGCTCCAACTGGGCGAGAAGTTTATGTAGCACGACTTGATTCTGCAATTCAACTGAATTCATCAAGCCATATTGTTGTACGTGGATTCGAGATTCGATACTTCGGGGCCAGTGAATTCGGTAGCGTGGGAATTGACTTGCGAAGTACTGCTGAGTCATGGATTCAGGATAATGACATTCACCATGTAAATTATGGGATTCGTGTCAGAAACTCTGCAAGCGCAATGCGTAACGTCATTGAGGACAATCGTCTCCGGGATACAGGTGTCTGGACCTGGGATTGGCATTCGGTAAAGCAACATACACCTGAGGGAATAGGTATTGGCATAAGCCAGGGTCGCGGGAATGTGGTGCGAAGGAATCGCATCGAAGGATTTTTCAATGGTATTTTGGCAGGCAATTTTCATGATCATGATCCGTCCATAGCGCACGATACTGATATATTGGATAATCATCTTTCAAAGCTTGGCGATGACGGGCTTGAGGTTGAGGGCGCTTGTATCAATGTCAGGTTGCTGGGGAATCGTATTAAAGGTGTTTTCAGCGCGGTATCGCTGACACCTGTCAGCAAGGGGCCCGTTTGGGTTGTGCGAAATGTTATTGATGATTATAGGGCTTGGGCACTTAAGATCGGTAACGGAAATGTTGGTTGGCTATACCTTTATCACAATACAGCGTACCCACACCCCGGATATCCAGATGCACAAATTATGCGTCCCCCGGTTCCATTCGGATATATGATTGCACGCAACAATATATGGTTGTCGAATAGATACATGTTCGAGTTCAAGGGTAAGGAGCTATTGGGGCCGGTTGATCTGGATTACGATGTGCTCTGGACAAACGGGCCAGTTACGGATCAGCAATACAGATTCAAATGGTTGGGAGAGCATCATAAGAATCGATTTTCACTTACCATGGCAACCGGGTTGGAGCTTAACGGAATCGAACGTCAGCCGGAGTTTCGTGATGCTGAAAATGGAGATTTCATGCCACGAAATGGAAGTGTGATGATCGATGCGGCATCGCTGGTCCACGGCGTGAATACCCTTCATTTTTTGGGTGATGCACCCGATATAGGGGCCCTTGAGTACAATCTGGATGATAGGTAGATTTTTTCATTGATTGATGTGAGTGTTTGGGTCAGAGGATTAAATTGATGTCGGGTAAGCCCATTTTTCTTTTTTCTTTGCCGCGGTCAGGTTCGACGCTTTTGCAACGTATGTTGTCATGTCATTCGGAAATTTGTACAGAATCGGAACTTTGGTTTCTGTTACCGCATATTGATGCTATCAAGAACAAATATTCGAAATCTCTGTACAGCTTCAATTCTTTGCGAAACGCAACCAAAAGCTTGCTTGCGCAATTACCTGATGGTGAAGATGATTATTATCATGGGTTGCGGCGTATGGCTGACCATATCTATGACCGATTGGCAAAAAATGGCGAAACCTATGTACTAGACAAGACGCCACGATACTATTTTATTATTTCAGAAATCGAAAAACTCTATCCTGACGCAAAATTTATTTTCCTGTTCAGGCATCCATTTGCTGTTGCCGCTTCTATCACTGAGTCCTTTAACAGGGGTCGATTAGGTGATTACACGCACAGGATAGATCTTTTTGAAGGGCCTAAGATGCTTGCTGAAGGTTACAAGAATATGAGAGCACCGAGTATCGCGCTGAGATATGAGGACCTCGTTGATGACTCAGAAGCTTGCCTGAAACAAATTTGTAACTACCTGGAAATACCATTTGAGATTGAGATGGTGCAGAATTTTATCAAAGTACCCGTAGGTGCAATGGGCGATCAGTTTGGTTCAAGACAGTTGTCTTCGATATCTTCAAGTTCGAGTGATAAGTGGAAAGATGTGTTTTCTACACAATATAGAAAAAAATATCTTGAGCGTTATATCACCTCATTAGATTCTTCAACAGTGAAAATTATGGGGTATGATTATGACGAAATTATCAGAGACCTATCGGAACTCGATTGCAAGTTTTCTCTAGCATTGAAAGACAGGTGGAGAGAATCGATGTGCTGTATATATTCAGCTATCGAAATACCGCTTTTAATTGAAAAATTAAAAAAGGGTAGGAGCAAGAATAAAAAGCACTATATTCATCATTGAGTAATACTAAGAAATGTATGTTGTGAAGTTTTTATGTGAGATGAATTCTAATCCATTAATCATTACATTGTTCAGCTGTGCAAACTTGGTAGGGCATAGAAAATGCAATGCTATTTATGAGCTATTAGCTATATGAATCAATTTGTATTTTTGGTGTTAATGGCTGCATTTTTTGCTGATACGCTATACCAGGGCAAGTTATACACTGGTATTGTTGGATTGACAATACCGAATGTTGCCATGTATTTGACGGTGATCATTTTAATTTCTGTCGCCATAGTTCGTGGTCAATTAGGGAAAATAAGAATTCCTGGGATGCCTTTTCTCGTTGTTATCCTTATGGCAGTTACCCTGAGCCTTATTTATACTGGGTTGGCGGGAGACCTCCGAATAAATCTTATCGAAAAGTTGAGGTACGCAAAGAGTTTTGTTGTTGAACCCATTCTATTGTACTCGATTTCATTCCTTTTTGTGCAGAATCGATCGCAAGGTTTTCGTTTTTTAGCAATTTATTGTGCCGTTATTGGCGTTCTTAATATGCTCACACTAGCTGGAGCTGAGCTAAATATTGCCCTGTTTTCTCAGGAATCTTTCTATTCTTCAGGAGGGAGATTTGCCGGTTTCTCTGGCAATCCCAATAAGACAGCATACGTGCTATGTGTAAGCATGGCCTTCCAATACTTCTTTATGAAGCATTACAAATCAAAATTTATCAAAATAATATTTGGTGTATTAATGTTGTGTAGCGTCGGCACAATGATAATAAGTGGTTCAAGGGGGGGGGTGGTCGGATTATTTATACTGTGGTTTATGTTGCTATACATTTGGCGTGATTATAAATTGTTGTTAGCTTTGCCGGTAATCTTGTTACCTGCGTTCATTAGTTTAATGCTAGTGGCCGGGAATGAGGCCATTCTAGCCGCCCTCAATCGTTTTGCGGAAGTAGGTGGTGGCGATGTATTTGCTGCTACAGCAGGGCGTTCAGAGATTTGGGTGGCACTGCTTGAACATTATATGTCAAGTGGTATCGGAATATTAATTGGTTCAGGTTTTGGTGTGGCTGAGTTCTTTGGTATCGGAGCCAGAGCTCACAACATGTATTTACAGATGTTAGTTGAGTTTGGCGCCATTGGATTTATATTTTGGATGTTCATGCTTGTAAAGGCATTACGTTTTGTTGCCAAAATGAGATCTACTG
>NZCC01000078.1 GCA_002688175.1 Chromatiales bacterium | reverse complement strand
CCGGGTGAATTGACCGGCTTATATGAAGCTGCCGGAATAGAAGAGCCCGAAACTTAAAACCCTCACTGTAACGACTTTCAGTCGTGATCAGTTTTTGGCAACTTACGATTATTGGGCGTTGAGACTTTGCCCGTTTATGCCTTGGCTGTCAGGACCCATCAGGTAGAGGTATACGGCAACAATTGCTTCTGGTGAGAGCAAAGTATTTGGGTCTTCTTCAGGATAGGCGGCGGCACGCATCGCGGTTCGGGTGCGACCCGGGTTAATGCAATTAACCCGGATAGAGGTGTCGGCCAGCTCATCAGCGAGTACCTGGGACAGTCCTTCGGTGCCGAACTTGGATACCGCATAAGCGCCCCAGCCGGCACGCCCTTTGCGTCCGACGCCGCTTGACGTGAAGATAATCGAGGCATCATCAGCGGCACGCAGTAACGGCAGTAAGGCCTGGGTCATGACAAACGGTACGGTCAGATTCAGGTGCATGACCTCATTCCAGGTTGTTTCATCATAATTTTCGATCGGCAAACGAGGGCCGAGTATTCCGGCGTTATGCACGATACCGTTTAGCCGGCCAGAAGCGTCGTTAATCCGGTCTGCCAGTTGCTGGAACGAGGGTTTGTTTGCCCTGGCCAGATCCATGGGCAGGATTGCCGGGCGCGGATGCCCGTCAGCGACAATTTCATCCCGCAGCGTTTCAAGGTTTTTCGGGGTGCGGCTGGTCAGAACGACAGTTGCGCCGTGTGCTGAAAATGCCTTGGCGATGGCTCGTCCAATACCGGCACCTGCTCCGGTGATGAGGATCACTCTATCGGCAAGCAGATCAGCAGCTGGTGAATAATCGCTCGGATCAAAATTATTCATAGTGATAGAGAATTGTAGCGGTTTGGGAGTGGCGCATCGGTGTCGGGACAGGCCGGGAGTTAATGTGGATGAGTCGGGTCGTCGCTGTCATCCTGATCGGCTTCAGATTTTATGTCAATTGCCGTTATAGCCGGTTGTTCAGGTGGCTTGTCATCCGACAGGTCTTCAATTTCGCGGGTGGTGGTTTCAATTTCGTTCGGCATCGCAATCTCATCTTTTTCCTGTATGCCAAGTTCGACAAATTTCCGTGCGCCGGGCAGAACTTTGCGTTCCATCGAGCCTACCGCGCTGTTGTAGGCCTTGACGCTACCTTCGAGCTGTTTGCCGACTCTTGCCAGGTGTCCGGTGAAGGTACCAAGCCGGTCGTGCAGGTCCTGTGCAAGTCGTTTGATCTGCTCGGCATTTTCGGCGAGTTGATCTTGTCGCCACTGATAAGCGACGGTTTTGAGCAGCGCAATCAGGTTAGATGGTGTCGCGATGATAATCTGCTGGCGCAGTGCTTCTTCCATGAGTGTCGGGTTTTCATCCATGGCAGCAGATAAAAACTGATCGCCCGGAATAAATAACACGACAAACTGTGGGCTGTGTTCAAATTGTGCCCAGTAGGCTTTGCTGGCAAGTTCGCGAACCCGCTCGGCAACCTTGCGTGCGTGGCGTTGCAGGGCGACTTTTTTCGCCTGATCGTCAGCAGCTTCGACGGCAGTCAGGTAGGCATCAAGGGGTGTTTTGGCATCGATGATAATGGTGCCCTGTTCCGGCAGGCGTACGATCATGTCAGGCCGCACCGGACCGCCTTCGGTTTCCGTATGCACTTGCTCGATGAAGTCGCAGTGGCTGACCATGCCCGCCAGTTCAACGACCCGGCGCAGTGTCAGTTCACCCCATTGTCCACGGACTTCTGGACGACGCAGTGCTGAGACAAGATTGCGGGTCTCGCCTTGCAGTGCTTCCTGACCTTCAGCCATGAATTTGAGCTGTTCGCGGATACCGCCAAACGCTTCATGTCGCGTTTTCTCGATTTCACTGATTTGTTTGTGAGTTTTTTCCAGGGCGTCCCGGATCGGTTTGACCAGTTGTTCGATCGCCTGTTCCTTTTCCGACAGATCTGATTTGGCGCGCTCACGGTGTTTGCCCAGGCTCTGTTTGGCTAGTCGCAGGAAGTTTTCACTGTGATTTGTGAATTGTTTGCTGGCCAGCTCGGTGAACACGGTGGCGAGTCGGGTCTCAGCCTGTTGCATGGTTTGCTGACGCTCCTCTGTCAGTGCCAGTTGTGACTTGAGCTCAGCTTGCGCCATGGCCAGTTCGGTTTCGAGCGCGGCCTGTTTGCCACGTCGCAAGACCACGTAACCGAGTATGCCAATAACGGCGCCAATGCCAAAGGCAACCAGGGCGATTCCAATAGTCTGGATGTCAGTCATGTTCAGTGTAAGAGTATCCAGCCCGGTAGAATCAATGAAACACCTGGATTCTTGCGCAGGTGAATAATGTGCAGCATGTTGAAAAGGGCTAACTCAAGCATAACGTTCCACAAGGTTAATGAGATCCACCGGGTTATCGACATAATGGTCGGCCCGCCAGGCGCCCGGATCATCGTCTGGCATGATAAACCCATAGGTCGCTGCTACGGTCGTCATTCCGGCGGCACGTCCGGCTTCGATGTCGCGGCTGGCATCGCCCACGTACATGGCGCTTGCAGGTTCAAGGCCGATCAGTTCTGCAGCATACAGCAACGGTCGAGGATGCGGCTTGCGTTCGGGCAGTGTATCGCCGCTGACGACACAGGCACAGCGCGACAGCAGGCCAAGGGTCTCAAGTAGCGGTTCTGTCAGGTAGCCTGGTTTATTGGTCACGATGCCCCACTGGATATTGGTCTGTTCGAGATGCTCAAGAACGGCGTCCATGCCAGCAAATGAAGTTGTGAGTGTCGCCAGGTGGTTTTCATACAGCTTAAGATAACGGTCCCGCAGGCTCAGGCGGTGAGCCTCTTCAAGTTCACCAAAGGCAATATCGATGAGTCCCAGTGCTCCGTTTGATACATGGGCACGCCCGTATTCATAGTCGATGGGTTGGTGCGATTCCTCGACCAGCAACTGGTCAAGGGTTGCAATCATGTCCGGTGCCGTGTCAAGCAGGGTGCCATCCAGATCAAACAGCACGGCTGACAGCTGAGGCGAGGGTTCCATTGCTGTCAGGGAGTTACCGGTCGCACGAAATGAGCCAGGTAGTTCACGTCTGCGTTGCCGCCAATCCGAAAAGTCTCACTGAGAGGAGAAAAATGCAGGCCGGAGATGTCTTTGAGCTCCAGTCCGGCACGACGGCCCCAGATATCCAGTTCCGCCGGTTGTATGAACTTGGCGTATTGATGCGTACCTTTCGGTAGCAGCCGCATGACGTATTCGGCCCCGACTATTGCAAGTGCGAAAGCTTTTGGATTGCGGTTGATCGTTGAGAAAATAATGTCGCCGCCTGGTCGCACAAGTTGCATGCAGGTCTTGATCAACTGGGCCGGGTCCGGCACATGTTCAAGGACCTCCAGGCAGGTGACCACATCGAAGGCGCCCGGTTTTTCTGTAGCCAGATCAGCAGCGGATTGCTCACGATAATCAATATTTTTCAGGCCTGATTCGTGCAAGTGGAGCCGGGCGACCGTAAGTGCCGCGCCAGCCAGGTCTATGCCGGTCACAGTTGCTGCCGTGGCGGCCATGCCTTCACTCAGGATTCCGCCGCCGCAGCCAATATCCAGGCAGTGTTTATCAGCCAGGCCGGCCTGTTGATCGATATATTGCACGCGGAGTGGATTCATCAGGTGCAGTGGTTTGAATTCGCCCTGCAAATCCCACCAGCGACTGGCGAGTGCATCGAACTTGGCAATTTCGTCCGGATCGTGATTGGCCTGGTTGGTTGTTGGGTTATTCATCATCAGCACATGTGTGAAAGTATTTTGGTCAATGTAGATATGGCATAAGCCACGATAACAGCCAGTAGTGCATCAAGCGTGGCTAAAGTCATTTCTGTGTCTTCTGATTACCCTGGGCATTGTCTGGATTATCGCTTTCGGCCAGGCGTCTTTGCCAGGCTTCAGCGCGTTCCAGAATCTCGGCCTGATCGATATTGATCAGTTGCCGGTCTTTAAGCAACTGCTCCCCACCGACCCAGACATCGGCAACCTGATCGCGGTTTGCCGAATAGACGAGTGTTGAAATCGGGTGGTGGACCGGTTGGGTCGCCGGTTGGGTTACATCGATACAGATAATATCAGCGAATTTACCAGCTTCCAGGCTGCCAACTTCCGCTCCGATGCCGAGGGCATGGGCGCCGTTGATCGTTGCCATGGCCAGGGTGTCTTCGGCAGATAGTACTGCGGCATCGCCGGCGATGCCTTTGCCGAGCAATGCTGCAGTGCGCATTTCTCCAAACATGTCCAGATCATTGTTGCTGGCGGCGCCATCGGTGCCGAGCGCAACATTTACACCGGCATCAAGCAGTCGGGCGGTCGGGCAGAATCCACTCGCGAGTTTCAGGTTTGATTCAGGGCAGTGGACGACACTGACACCGCGCTCAGTGAGCAGGGCTATTTCTTCATCCTGCAACTGGGTCATATGCACGGCCGTCAGTAGCGAGTTGACTAGCCCAAGTTCGTCGATACGTTGCAGTGGACGCCGGCCGTAGGTATCGATGGCCGTCTGAATTTCATCGCTGGTTTCGTGGACATGCATATGGACGGGTGAATCGAGCTCGTTGGCGAGCATGCGCAGGCGTTCGCAGGTCGTGTCACTGATGGTGTAAGGCGCATGTGGTGCAAAGGTCGTGGAGATGAGCGGGTGACTCTTGTACTGATCGTGTACCGCAATGCCCTTGCTGAAATACTCGTCAGTATCGCTGGCCCAGGCGGTTGGCATATCAATCACGATCATGCCGACCACCGCCCTGATTTTGCATTCAACTGCGGTCTGCGCGACTACATCCGGAAAGTAGTACATGTCCTGAAAACAGGTGGTGCCACCTCGGAGCATCTCGATAATGGCGAGGTTGGTGCCGTCACGAACAAAATCCTGGCTCGCCCAGCGGGCTTCAGCCGGCCAGATATGCTCGCTGAGCCAGTGTTCAAGCGACATATCGTCGGCCATGCCGCGAAATAAGGACATCGCTGCGTGTGTATGGGCATTAATCAGGCCGGGGAGCAGAATATGCTGTGGCCGATCGACCGTGCGGGTCGCGGTAAAGTGGTTTGCGATCTCTGCTGTTGGCAGCAGAGCCACGATGCGGCCGTCGTGGATCACAATGGCATGATGGTCGAGCACGCAGCCACGCGGCTCGACCGGGATAATCCAGCGAGCCTGGATAACGAGATCCACTTGTTCCATCGGTTGGTCGCTCTTCCGCGGTCTTTATGGGGTTGCGCCAGCCGTTTTCAGACGCCTCCGGATAATGCCTGATCTGACCCCGCAGTGAAATAGCCATAAACGGTGTACAGGTGCTGGTTTTATTTGGTTTCAGGTGGCGGTGCTGTGTTAGTATTACGCTTTTATTTAGGCCGGTTTTGGCACCCTGAAGTTTGTCCAATAATTGTAACTAAACCAACTGGATCTGACTGAACTGACGCACGGTTGCGTGGTGATGTCTTTCTCCGCAAATTCTTTAAGCATCAACATATTTTAAACTACCGATGGTCGAAGCGGCTCACCAAGTATTGCCTGTAAATCTCGAAGACGAGATGCGCCAGTCTTACCTCGATTACGCGATGAGCGTCATCGTCGGAAGGGCCTTGCCAGACGTGCGCGATGGCCTGAAACCGGTTCACCGCCGGGTCCTGTATGCAATGCGGGAACTGGGTAACGAGTACAACAAGGCTTACAAAAAGTCGGCTCGCGTTGTCGGTGATGTTATCGGTAAGTATCACCCGCATGGCGACACGGCGGTTTATGACACGATCGTGCGCATGGCGCAGCCGTTCTCGATGCGCTACATGCTTGTCGACGGACAGGGAAACTTTGGTTCGGTCGATGGTGATGCTCCTGCCGCCATGCGCTATACCGAGGTTCGAATGGCGCGGATTGCGGGCGATATTCTTGCGGATATCGACAAGGATACGGTTGATTTCGTCGAAAATTATGATGGTTCCGAATCCGAGCCGCAGGTTTTACCGACGCGCATCCCGAATTTACTCGTTAACGGCTCAACCGGTATTGCGGTTGGCATGGCGACCAATATTCCACCGCATAACCTGTGTGAGGTTATCGATGCTGTGTTTGCATTGCTTGACGATCCGGAGATATCGATCGCGGGTCTGATGCAAAAAATACCCGGCCCTGATTTCCCAACCGCGGGCATTATCAATGGTGCACAGGGCATTCATGCAGCCTATAAAACGGGTCGTGGGCGTGTGCCGATGCGGGCGCGGGCCAATATTGAGCGGCTCGACAGTCGGGGCAAGGAAGCGATTATCGTTACCGAGTTGCCCTACCAGGTTAATAAGGCCCGGGTGATTGAAAAGATTGCCGAACTCGTCCGTGAAAAACGCATTGAAGGGATTACCGAACTTCGGGACGAATCAGATAAAGATGGAATGCGGGTTGTCATCGAATTACGCCGAGGCGAAGTGAGCGATGTAGTGCTGAATAATCTCTATAAGCAGACCCAGATGGAAAGCGTGTTCGGCGTCAACATGGTGGCGCTCAGGGATGGTCAGCCACGTTTGCTTAACCTTAAGGAAGTGCTTGATGCCTTTATCAAACACCGGCGAGAGGTGGTTACGCGCAGGACGATCTTCGAGCTACGCAAGGCCCGTAATCGTGCCCATGTGCTGGAAGGGCAGACGGTTGCGCTGGCGAACATCGATGAAGTTATCGCACTGATCAAGGCGGCGGCTTCACCCGCTGAAGCCAAGGCGGAACTTATCGAGCGGATCTGGAAGCCTGGTGCTGTGACCGAGATGCTCAAAAAAGCCGGCGATGTCAGTGCCAGGCCGGACGACCTGAAAGGTGAGTGCGGCATCATTGAGGCCGGCTATCGACTGTCCCCGACCCAGGCTCAGGCTATCCTGGACCTCAGGCTACATCGTTTGACCGGACTTGAGCAAAATAAAATAATAAATGAATACAGTAAGTTATTAGAATTTATTAAAGAACTTTCTGATATTCTGATGGACCCCGATCGTTTGATTGCCGTCATTCGCGAAGAACTTACGGAGATGCGCGAACAATATGGTGATGAACGCCGCAGCGAAATAATTGAAACCCATGATGACCTGACCGTCGAGGATCTGATCCCCATTGAGGATCTGGTCGTGACGATCTCACGTGGCGGCTATGCAAAGGCGCAGGGGCTCGACAGCTACCAGGCGCAACGCCGCGGTGGTCGCGGGCGTGCGGCAGCCAAGGTCAAGGGTGAGGATTTCATTGAGAAACTGTTCGTGGCCAACAGTCACGATTCGCTGTTGTGTTTCACCAGTCGCGGTAAAGTTTACTGGCTAAAGGTGTATCAATTACCAAGGGCCAGCCGCGTTGCGCGCGGGCGGCCCATGGTTAACCTGTTGCCACTGGACCCCGACGAGCGGGTCAATGCAGTCCTGCCGGTGCGTAGTTTCGATGCAGATAAATATGTATTTATGGCTACCAGCTCCGGTACCGTTAAAAAGACCAGCCTTAACGCCTTCTCGCGGCCACGGGCCAACGGCATCATCGCCGTAGACCTGCGTGATGAAGACCGTCTCGTTGATGTAGCGATCACTGATGGTGATTCAGACATCCTGCTGTTTGCCAGTTCCGGCAAGGCAGCCAGATTCCCCGAATCACGGGTTCGTGCCATGGGGCGGACAGCGGCTGGTGTGCGTGGAATCAAGCTTGCAGAGGGTCATGAATTAATTGCCTTGTTGATCATCGATACGCAAAGTGATGGCGATAATGTATTGATCGCAACACAGAATGGATTTGGCAAACGAACGCCTTTGTGTGATTTTCCGCGTCACGGGCGTGGTGGACAGGGCGTGATCGGTATCCAGACATCGGACCGCAATGGACGCATGGTTGGTGCGATTCAGGTCAGCGACAATGACGAAGCTATGCTGATCAGTTCCGGCGGTACGCTGGTGCGGATGCGTGTCGATGGCATATCCGTTCAAAGTCGTAACACTCAGGGTGTGCGCTTGATTCGGTTAGGTGAGGATGATCGTCTTGTCGGGCTTGACCGAATCATGCCAATGCAAGATGACGGCGAACAGCAGAACAGTGAAGATGAGTAAAGTTTCCAATCGACAGGGAAGGTACGTTGAGCCGGTTGTCGCTTGGTTTATTGACAGGGTAATCGACCAGGAAAGTCAAAATGTCACGAGTTACTAATTTCAGTGCGGGTCCGGCAGTATTGCCGCTCGAAGTCCTTGAACAGGCGCGGGCCGAAATTCCGGATTGGCAGGGTTCCGGTATGTCGGTCATGGAAGTCAGTCACCGCAGTAAGGCATTCATTGCCATTGCCGAAACGGCCGAGGCTGATGTTCGTGAGCTGATGGGTATTTCCGACAACTATGCCGTCATGTTTTTGCAGGGCGGTGCGACGATGCAATTTGCATTGCTGCCGATGAATTTGTCACAACCTGGCGACACCGTCGATTGTTTATTGACCGGAACCTGGTCAAAGAAGGCATTCAAGGAAGCCCAGGTAGTTCGTAACGCACGGATTGTTGCAGACGGCGCGGATTCTGCTTACACAGATGTGCCCGCTCGAGAGTCCTGGCAGTTGGAATCGGGGGCTGCTTATTTTCACTACACGCCGAACGAGACGATCGGTGGGGTTGAGATCCATGCACCGCCCGATGTTGGCGATGTGCCGGTGGTGGCGGATATGTCCTCAACGATCATGTCCCGGCCTGTCGATGTAGACAAATTTGCGGTTATCTATGCAGGGGCACAGAAAAATATTGGTCCGGCTGGTTTGACGCTCGTTATTATGCGGCGTGACCTGCTGGAACGTGCCCCGGCCGATCTGCCAAATATCATGCGTTACAAATCACATGCCGATGGCGGTTCAATGCTGAATACACCGCCGACTTTCGGCTGGTACCTGTCCGGGCTTGTTTTCAAGTGGCTCAAGGAGCAGGGCGGCCTGACAGCAGTCGGTGAACGCAACCAGCGGAAGGCCAAACTTCTGTATGACGCGATTGATACTTCAAGTTTCTACGCGAATCCCGTCACCGAAAGCTGTCGCTCATGGATGAATGTCCCGTTCACGCTTGCCAAGCCTGAGCTGGATGGAGAATTTCTCAAACTTGCTGAACAGGAAGGGTTGATGAACCTTAAGGGTCATCGTTCTGTCGGCGGTATGCGGGCGAGCATTTACAATGCAATGCCGGAGGAGGGCATACAGGCCCTGGTTGATTTTATGGCTGAGTTCGAACGAACCAATACTTAGCCCCCAATTAAGATACGGAAAGAACATGTACAAAGTTTTAACGCTTAATAATATTTCAGTCGAGGGATTGCGCAGGCTGCCGCGCGAACTCTACGAGGTTGCCTCCGAAATTCAACATCCGGATGGCATTATGGTCAGGTCCTTCAAGATGCATGACATGGAGATAGCGGAATCGGTCAAGGCTGTCGCACGCGCCGGTGCCGGCGTCAATAATATTCCTGTCGATGCACTGGCTTCATGTGGTATACCGGTCTTTAATGCCCCGGGCGCGAATGCAAATGCGGTAAAGGAGCTGGTCGTTTCCGGCATGTTGCTCGCCGCACGTAATTTATGCCCGGCCTGGGAATATGTCCGGGAACTGGAAGGTGATGGCGCTGAGCTGAGCAAGAAGGTCGAGGCCGGCAAGAAACAGTTTGTCGGTTATGAGTTACCAAGTCGTACGCTGGGTGTGCTCGGTCTGGGTGCGATCGGTGTACAAGTAGCCAATACGGCTTTGTCGCTCGGCATGCGGGTGATCGGCTTTGATCCGCAGATGACCGTACAAAGAGCCTGGGAGTTGTCTTCAGGCGTCGAGCAGGCGCGTAGCCTCGATGATCTCGTTAGTCGCTGCGACATGTTGACAGTACATGTGCCATTGGTCGAAGAAACGAAGAACCTGATCAATGCTGAACGTATTGCCCTGATGCCGGCAGGCTCGGTCATCGTGAACTTTTCGCGGGGCGGAATAGTCGCTGACGATGCCGTGATCATTGCGTTGGATGATGGTCACTTAAGTGCCTATGTGACGGATTTCCCCGATCGGGCTCTGATCGGGCACGAAAAAGTCATTGCCTTGCCACACCTCGGTGCGTCAACGAATGAAGCCGAATCAAATTGCGCTGTTATGGTCGCAGACAGCCTGCGGAATTACCTCGAAAACGGGATTATCAAGAACTCAGTGAACTTCCCTGATGCGGATATTGCGCATACTGATTCATTCCGGTTGACGGTCGCAAATGAAAATGTACCGAACATGGTTGGGCAAATCTCGACGATACTCGGCGATGCGGGATTGAATATTGAGGATTTGCTCAATAAATCACGTGGCGATCTTGCTTACACGATCGTCGATCTTGATGCGGAAGTGCCGGATGAGACAATCAAAAGTCTGCGGAGCATTGAAGGCGTGCTCTGTGTACGCAACCTCGGTCGCCCGCATAATGTTGCCTAGCTGTTCTTATAGCATTAGCCTGTAGCTCATTAGCCAAGAGATTGAAACAAGATGGCAAGCAAGAAGAAATCGACGGGTAACGACGTAGATCTTGCAGATTTGCGCGCCAGGATTGATGCTGGTGATGAACAGATCCAGAAACTGATCAATGAGCGGGCGCGCTACGCTCAGGAAGTTGCGGTTACTAAAAGTTCCGAAGACGCTGCCGCCATTTTCTTTCGTCCTGAGCGTGAAGCCCAGGTATTGCGGGCAGTTGTTGAGCGCAACCAGGGACCGCTCAGGGATGAGGAGATGGTTCGCCTGTTCCGGGAGATCATGTCAGCATGTCTTGCACAAGAGGAGCCTCTGAAAATTGGCTACCTTGGTCCGGAAGGCACTTTTACCCAGTCAGCAGTTTATAAGCACTTCGGGCATTCGGTTCGGGCTTTGCCGTTGGCAACGATTGATGAAGTCTTTCATGAAGTCGAGTCCGGCAGTGCCGACTTTGGCGTTGTACCGATTGAGAATTCAACGGCAGGTGCCGTCAATCACACTCTCGACAATTTTCTGATGTCACCGCTGAAGATCTGCGGCGAACTTGAATTACGTATTCGCCAGCATCTGCTGGGCTCGATGGATGGGCTCGACAAGGTGGTTCGTGTCTGTGCTCATCCGCAGTCATTAGCCCAGTGCCGTGCCTGGCTTAAGGAATATCTCGAAGGTATAGAGCAGGTTGAGGTTGCCAGCAATGCCGAGGGCGCCAGGCGGGCACGTGATGAAGCGGGGACTGCAGCAATTGCCGGCGATGCAGCAGCAGAAGTTTATGGGTTGGATAAACTCATTGCCGATATCGAAGATCGTCCGGATAACACGACCAGGTTCCTGGTGATCGGACGTGATTTATTTTCGAGCAGCGGTGATGACCGTACGACACTTTTGTTATCGACCGCTGATGCCGATGATGCCGGTTCATTGCACAATATGCTGGCGCCATTATCAGAAAATGGTGTGAATATGACCCGCATAGAGTCGCGGCCTTCGCGCCGACGAAAATGGCACTATGTGTTTTTTATTGACATCGAAGGCCACGTTGAAGATGACAATGTAGCTGCAGCTTTGAAAGAACTGGAAAAAAATGCACAACTGTTCCGTGTCCTCGGTTCCTACCCTAAGGCAATTTTGTAAGTGGCGTCTTTCCAGGCGGCAATTCTTCAGGCGCTGACCGTCTAGCCGGCAATCGTTTGGCAGCACCGCATGGGCCGGAAAACAATTATCGAGAACCTGATCGCAAACGGGGTGCGCGGTTTGCAGCCGTATGTGCCGGGCAAACCTATTGAAGAGCTGGAGCGTGAATTTGGACTCAGTGAATCAATCAAACTCGCATCCAATGAAAATCCACTGGGGCCGCCGGCATCCGCTCTCGCTGCGATCCGTGCCTCGCTGGACGGTTTGTCGTTGTACCCGGATGGTAGTGGTTACGTCCTCAAGCAGGCACTGGCAGCTCATTATGAAACGGACCCGAACCGGATTACGCTGGGTAATGGATCAAATGATCTTCTCGTACTGATTGCGGAGGCTTTTCTGACAGCAGGTACTGCCGCTGTCTACGATGAGTATTCATTCGTGGTTTACCGGCTTGCCGTCCAGGCCACCGGTGCCGAGACAAGGGTCTCACCAGCAAACCCGATCAGGCATGTTCAGCCCTTGGGGCATGATCTGGATGCCATGCGTGCCCTGATTGACGACAATACCCGGCTGGTGTTTCTGGCGAACCCGAATAACCCGACGGGAACATGGTGCAATGAAGAAGAACTGCACGCATTTATCACCAGCGTGCCGGCTCAAACGATAGTTGTTGTCGATGAGGCCTATGCTGAATATGTTGTGCACAGCAAATATCCATGCACAATCGACTGGATTGATGAATTTCCGAATCTCGTTGTGACACGGACATTTTCCAAGATTTATGGCCTGGCCGGATTACGGATCGGTTATTCCCTCAGTCAGCCGAATCTGGCCGAGGTATTGAACCGGGTCAGGCAGCCATTCAATGTCAATAGCCTGGCTCAGTCTGCCGCGGTAGCTGTATTGCAGGATCTTGAGTATGTAGAGCGGGCACGGGCCATGAATATAGAAGGGCTCATTAGTCTTACGGATGGTTTGGTTTCCCTGGGGCTTGACGTCATTCCGTCTATCGGTAATTTTGTTCTGGTTGACATGGGCCAACCGGCCGAACCGATCTACACAGCATTGCTGCGTGCGGGAATTATTGTTCGTCCTGTCGGAAATTACGGTTTGCCAAATCATCTGCGAATTTCTGTCGGGTTACCCGAGCAGAATCAACGGTTGTTGACTGAACTGAAAACCATTCTTGTGACGGTAAGCTGATTTCAAGCCACCATGACCTGATGAACGAAATGCAACCCACACTGCAGAAATCTTTTCTTACCCGGCCGGTGGAGCAGGTCAGCGGGCAAGTTCAGGTTCCCGGCGACAAATCGATATCCCACCGCGCTTTGATGCTTGGAGCGCTCGCAGACGGCAGGACGGAAGTCCATGGGTTCCTGTCTGGCGAGGACTGCCTGGCAACGCTGGCTGCGGTACGCAAAATGGGCGTCAATATCGTGCAGTCAGAGACGACGACCGTGCAGATCGATGGTGTCGGCCTGCACGGTTTGCAGGCCCCGGCTTCACCGCTGGATATGGGTAATTCGGGTACCGCGATGCGCTTGTTTGCCGGATTATTATCCGGTCAGGCGTTTGATTCCGAAATAATCGGTGATGCATCTCTGTTGCAACGGCCAATGGAACGCGTTGCGACACCATTGCGAAAGATGGGTGCCGCCATTGAGACAAATGCGGGCCGACCGCCGTTGATCATTACCGGCGGACGGTCGTTAAGCGGAATCGAGTACGAGATGCCGGTGGCCAGCGCCCAGGTCAAGTCGGCAATCCTGCTGGCAGGGTTGTACGCAACGGGGCAAACAACGGTGATCGAACCCGCGGTGACACGCGATCATACCGAGCGGATGTTGGCACAATTCGGCTATCCGACTCAGCGGGTCGGTGGACGAGTCAGCTTGATACCGGGGGGCAGCCTGACCTCAGCCCGAATCGAGGTACCCGGCGATCTGTCGTCTGCAGCATTTTTTCTGCTTGCCGGAAGTATCGCCGAGCGTGGCGAACTCGTGCTGAAAAATGTTGGTTTAAATCCAAGTCGAACTGGTTTCTTGAATATAATCAAAAAGATGGGAGCTAATCTTAAGATTATAGATCATACGTCTGGTGAAGCCACGGGCGAGCGAATAGGCACAATTATCGTAAAACCCGCCCGCCTGCGTGGTATCGATGTGTCAAAAGAACTTGTGCCGCTGGCGATTGATGAGATTCCGCTGGTATTCATTGCCGCTGCGCTGGCCGAAGGGCAGACCGTGATCAGCGGGGCAGAAGAACTGCGCCACAAGGAGAGTGACCGGATCAGTGTCATGGCGGCGGGACTCAGAGCCCTGGGCATCAAAATCGAAGAACGTCCGGATGGTGCAGTCATTAAGGGCGGTCCCCTGTCCGGCGGCAAGATCGACAGCGCGGGCGATCATCGCGTTGCGATGGCTTTTGCGGTTGCCGGAATTTCCGCCCAGGCCCCGATTCGGATTCTCGATACCGCGAATGTCGCGACCTCATTTCCCGGGTTTGCAGATACTGCCGGACGGATTGGTATGAGCCTGGAAGTGGCGGATGACTGAGGCTTCACCATACCCCGTTCCTGTCATCGCCATAGATGGTCCGGGTGGTGCCGGCAAAGGTACGATTTGCAGTCGTGTCGCCACGGCGCTGGGCTGGGCGTTGCTGGACAGCGGTGCGTTGTATCGGCTGGTCGGGCTCGATGCGGTCCGCAAGGGGGTCGAGCCTGAAAATACGATGGCTCTGGCAGAATTGGCACGCGCACTGGATATAGAGTTTCTGGCCGGTGACGAGGTTGTGGTGATGCTGGGCGGACAGGATGTGAGCCGTGAAATACGCACTGAGAATGCGGGTCTGGTTGCCTCTCAAGTGGCCGCACAGCCCGCCGTGCGATCTGCTTTGATCGACCGACAGCGCGAGTTCTGTCACCCGCCCGGGCTGGTGGCCGATGGTCGTGATATGGGTTCGGTCGTTTTTCCGTCGGCGGCGCTTAAGATTTTCCTGACAGCAAGTGTCGCGGAACGTGCTCAGAGGCGCTATAAGCAGTTGAAAGACAAGGGGATTGATGTTAGCCTCTCGGCACTTTCCAAGGATATGGCTGATCGGGATCGTCAAGATACTGAGAGATCTGTTGCGCCGCTAATCGCGTGTGACGACGCTCGTATTCTTGATACGACATCAATGAGTATTGAAGAGGTTGTAGCCAAAGTGCTTGAGTGGGCAAAAGAGGTTTTCCCGCAAGCGCGTGCCTGACGGCATATTGGTGATCTTCAGCGCTGTGATTGTAACGATGAAGAAAGTAACGTCCCGTTGTTGAAGGATTAACAACGGATTTAATTAACTGTTTTCCAACAGGATGTTGGAAGCACATAAACCTGGGCCGCCACAAGGCGGGAATTATAATGTCTGAAAGTTTTGCTGAGTTATTTGAAGAGAGTCTTGCCAGTCAGAGAATCAGGCCCGGTACCATTCTTACCGGTAATGTTATAGAAATTTCTTCTGAGGTTGTCATAGTCAGTGCCGGCCTCAAGTCTGAAGCAGTTATCCCCACCAGTCAGTTCCTTAATGATAACGGTGACATCGAAGTTGTCGTTGGCGATGTTGTGGAAGTTGCACTGGATGCGGTCGAGGATGGCTTCGGTGAAACCCGATTGTCACGTGAGCGCGCCAAGCGAGCACGTACCTGGGCAGAGCTTGAAGATGCTTTCGAAAACAGCAAGGTCGTCACAGGTATTATCAATGGTCGTGTGAAGGGCGGCTTTACTGTTGAAATAGATTTTGTACGCGCCTTTTTACCCGGGTCTCTCGTCGATATGAGACCGGTTCGCGACCCGTCTTATCTTGAGGGTAAGGAACTCGAATTCAAGGTTATCAAGCTTGATCAGCGGCGTAACAACGTTGTCGTCTCACGTCGTGCCGTTGTTGAACGAGAATACAGTGCAGAACGAGAGCAGCTGCTGTCATCCTTGCAGGAAGGTGCGTCCATCAAGGGTATCGTCAAGAACCTGACCGATTATGGTGCATTTGTTGATCTCGGTGGAATTGACGGGTTACTGCATATTACGGACATGGCCTGGAAGAGAGTCAAGCATCCGTCTGAAGTTGTCACCGTCGGTGACGAGGTTGAAGTAAAGATTTTGCGTTTCGACAAAGAAAAGACCCGCGTTTCACTCGGTATGAAGCAGCTTGGCTCCGATCCATGGCAAGCGATAGCACGTCGCTATCCGCCGAATACCCGGTTGGTTGGCAAAGTTACCAACATCGCTGACTACGGTTGTTTTGTTGAGATCGAGGAAGGTGTTGAGGGGCTGGTTCATGTATCCGAGATGGACTGGACAAACAAAAATGTCAACCCTTCTAAAGTCGTCACTGTTGGCGAAGAAGTCGAGGTTATGGTTCTGGATATTGACGAGGAACGTCGTCGTATCTCGCTTGGTGTGAAGCAATGTGTGTCAAATCCATGGGCAGAGTTTTCTGCCTCGTATAACCGTAATGACCATGTAACCGGTACGATCAAGTCAATTACCGATTTCGGAGTGTTCATCGGTCTGCCGGGTGGTATAGACGGTCTTGTGCATTTCTCTGATATCTCCTGGGATGAGCCAGGCGAAGAGGCTGTGTACAAATACAAGAAGGGTGATGAAGTTGAAACCATGGTTTTGGCGATTGATTCTGAGCGTGAGCGTATTTCACTGGGTATCAAGCAACTCGATCAGGATCCATTGTCGTCATTCCTTGCTGATCACCCGAAAGGCAGTATTGTCATGGGAACGGTCAAGGAAGTTGATGTGCGAGGTGCGTTGATCGAACTTGAAGGTGGTGTTGAAGGCCAGTTACGTGCCAGTGAATTGTCTCGTGACCGGGTTGAGGATGCACGCACGGTTCTGAAGGTTGGTGACGAAGTTGAAACCAAGTTTACCGGACTGGATCGCAAGACGCGTGTGCTTTCGCTGTCGATCAAAGCGAAAGAAGCGCATGATGAAGCAGCTGCAGTTGAGAGCTATAAAACTGATACGACGACAACCGGAGGTGTTGGTACAACACTTGGAGACCTGCTTAAGGAGCAAATCTCAGGTGATTCGGACTCTTAGGGTTTGAACGGTTGCACCCAGAGAAAAATAATTGAGCCGGTGTTTTGCCTAAGAGCAGGCACACAGTGGGAGTGAATTAGCGATGACAAAATCTAAACTAATAGAGATTATTGCACGTAAGCAAAAGCATCTGCCTGCGAAGGACGTTGAATTGGCGGTCAAACATCTACTTGAGTTAATGAGCGCTTCTCTTGCTTCAGGTAACCGGATTGAAATTCGTGGATTTGGCAGTTTTTCTTTGCATTTCCGTCCGCCACGGATGGGACGTAACCCAAAAACCGGCGAGTCTGTAGCCCTGTCAGGCAAACATGTGCCGCACTTCAAACCAGGCAAGGATTTGCGCGAACGTGTGAATGACAATCGGAATCTGCCGATCAAGAGCTAGCTGATTTATCAGGTATCGATGCCTGAGCCTTTTTTATCAGGTTTCTTTTTTTTGTTCCTGTCATTTGTTCTAGAATAGCCAGTCCTGGTTCCTGAAATGGGGCCGAGTGATCGGTGGTTAGTACATGTTGCGCAACATACTGTTTTTCCTTGTTCTTATCTTGGGATTGCTGCTCGCAATTGCTTTTGCGGCATTGAACCCCGGGGTTATCCAACTCGATCTCGCATTTTTTGAGACGGAGATTACCAAGTCGCTGGCGCTGATTGCCGCATTTGGAATGGGCTGGTTGTTTGGGCTTATCTGTGCAGGACTGGTCTTGCTGAAGTCCGTCAACGAGCGCCGACAACTGCGCAAGTCTCTGGGTCTCGCTGAGGCCGAGGTTCGGGCATTGCGCAATATGCCAATACAAGATGCCGACTGAGTCAGCTTTCCTGCTTGCCGGCCTGCTGTTTGTTGCCGCCGCACTCGGTTATATATTCGCCAAGTTTGGCGATACTGATGAAGAAGATATTCCCTCTGAAAAGCTTAGTTCAGACTACATGAAAGGTTTGAACTATGTTCTGAATGAGGAATCAGATCGGGCCGTTGAAGTGTTTACGCGCATGGCTGAACTAGACGATGAGGCCCTCGAGACTCATTTTGCTCTTGGTAGTCTGTTTCGTAAGCGTGGCGAGGTTGATCGTGCCATTCGAGTACATGAAAACCTGATAGCTCGACCGGCCTTGACCGCTGCTCAGAAAAATCAGGCTGAGGCTGCGCTAGCTGATGACTTCTTAAGTGCTGGCCTGTTTGATCGTGCGGAAAGCATGTTCCTGACGTTGTGCGATTCGCCTGAATTTCGTTTACAGGGTTTGGAACGTCTGTGTCGAATTTATGAAGTGACCAGGGACTGGCAAAGAGCTGTTGAGACCAGCCGGGCACTGGATAAGGCGCGGGCTAAAAAGTCGATTGCTGCTGAAGATACGGCCCATGTTGCACACTATTACTGTGAAATGGCGGAACAAGCCTGGCAGCAGAAAGATACCCAGCAGGCTTATGCCATGCTCAAACAGGCAGAATCCGGGCACCGGCGTACGGTGCGCAGTCTTCTGGTCCGTGCAGATATTCTCAGTGATACCGATAAACCGGGTGATGCTGCCCAGCTATACCGGGAAGCGATAGAGGCATCCCCTGACTTACTGGTTGTGGTGTTGCCCAAATTGGCTGCAGCTCATCGTACCGCCGGAACTGCCGCCGAGTTGTCGACCTATTTGCATGAATTACCGGAACGCGATGGTGAGACCACTGCAGCTATAGCAATGGCAGCGGTGCGCGATCCTGCGATTGAGAATCCTGAAGCGCTCGGTGCTTTGCAAAATTTCGTGGCTTCAGATTCAACTCTGGGTCAACTGGTTGGCGCTGAGCGTTTTGCCAAGGTTGATGAAACACAGCGATTGTCAATTATCAACCAGGTTCGTGATGCGCTCAGAAATATCATTACGGCCCGACCCGGTTATGTCTGTCGAGAGTGCGGTTATTCTTGTCTGATCATGCAATGGCAGTGTCCTGGCTGCCACAAGTGGGAGTCGATCCGACCTATCGTCAAGATAAACCTGGTGAGTAGCTCCTAGCGCAACTCATTTCAGCACAAACCGGGGCGTTTCTTTGCTTATCCTGATGTTGGCTGATCCCTATCATCTCTAACGTTCACCGCTTTCGTCGGTGCAACGGAATAATTCATATTATTTAAGGAGAGAGTCATGGTGAGAGCTTTAACACAGCTGGTAGTGGGTCTATTGATGACCGGGTTGCTTGCACTTACGTCGTGGGCCGGTCCTGTGGATCTGAACAGTGCAGATGCAGAAACGATTGCGCGTGAACTAAATGGGATAGGAGCATCCCGGGCGCAAGCTATTGTCGAGTATCGAGAGCAATACGGGTCATTTTCATCAGCCAAAGATTTGCTGAATGTGTCCGGTATCGGACCTCATATTCTACAAGTTAATAAGGTCAATATAATTCTGAGTCAGGAAGAATAGCCGGGCATCCTGGTTCATCATTAAGAGAGGCATGGCGGGCTTTGCTCGCCATGCCATAACCGCCTGTCATAGCGCAATATCACAGTAATAATTATTTGAATTGGCTATTATGAACTCCCAAACCAAGCATCTTCGGAGTCAAAATTATGATCACGTCCATCCGCACCGCTGTTTTTCCCGTTGCGGGTCGGGGTACTCGTTTCTTGCCGGCAACCAAGGCGGTGCCGAAGGAAATGTTACCGATCGTTGATAAACCACTGATCCAGTTTGCTGTTGAGGAGGCACTTGAAGCCGGTGTCACGCGTCTTGTTTTTATAACTCATAGTTCAAAACGGGCCATTGAAGATCATTTTGACGTGGATCCTGATCTCGAGCGGGCGCTTGAAGCAGCGGGAAAAGACGAGATACTCAAGACGGTCAAAGCGATCCTGCCCAAAGAGGTATCTTGTGTTTTCATTCGTCAGGGTGAGCCGCTCGGTTTAGGTCATGCCGTGTTATGTGCACGTCCGGCTGTTGGCAATGAGCCATTCTTCGTGCACTTGCCCGATGATTTGATTCGTGGCGATGTGGGTTGCCTGTCGCAAATGGCCGAACAGTTCAGAGTGAGTGGCTCCAGTGTTGTAGCTGTTGAAAATGTTCCGCAGGACAAGACCGGTAGTTATGGCATAGTGGATGTGGATGATGCAGACCGAATGAAGGCTATTGTTGAGAAACCGGACCCGGCTGAGGCTCCGTCTACATTGGCTGTTGTCGGACGTTACCTGTTGACGCCAAAGGTTTTTGATCTGCTTGAAACCACTGGTCGGGGAGCCGGTGGCGAAATTCAACTAACGGATGCAATTTCTGATTTGCTTGGGCATGAGTCCGTACACGCATACCGGTTCCAGGGGTCCCGATACGACTGCGGTAGCAAGCTCGGTTATGTTCAGGCCACAATTGATGCGGCCAGGACCGACCCGGAGATAATTTCGGCCTTGCAGGGAGAGTCCTTGCTCTGACTTTTTCGAGACTGTAAATATTTCTGTGTAACTGCCAGTTTCAAATGTAGTCGACCAAACGGTCTTCAAATTCGATCATAAATCGATTCAATGCGAGTTT
>NZCC01000077.1 GCA_002688175.1 Chromatiales bacterium | reverse complement strand
TGGGCGATGGCCTGCAGTTCTTTCTTCTTCATAATCTGCCTATCCTTACCCGTAACCGGGCTCAATGATAGGCAGTTACACAGATTTTTTTACAGTCTCGAAAGTATATTTGCCGCAGACGCCAGTAAGGCCAGCGAAATTTGCGAATGGATCAAGAGCAAGGGAATATCGATCGCCATCGATGACTTTGGAACTGGCTACTCCTCGTTGGGTTACCTAAATATCCTCCCTTTCGATACATTGAAAATAGATCGAATGTTTATTGAACAAATCGATAACGACCCTCCGGATACGAACATCATAAAATTAATTCTGAGCCTTGCAGAACAAATGTCCAAAAGTGTTGTCGCAGAAGGCGTCTCTACGCCAGCTCAGTTACGTTTCCTTCGGGGCCGTAACTGTCACCTGATACAGGGATTCCTGCTTGCACAACCTGTTCGACCTGAAGAATTCGCGAACTTCCTCGGGAAAAAACCTCTTTATGACCACCCCGACAACATGACAGCTTGTCTGCGAGTCATCAATATCGCCGATGAAGAAGATCACATTTTCGATATATCTCAAGAAATCGCTGAGCGTTGATATTCTGTTAACTGTCGATAGCGAAATTCGAAGTTTGCCCACCAGAATCCATTCGTGAAGAGTCAAGACTGTCGTCATTATGATCAGTGACCCGATATGCAAAATCTACCCTGTACCTTGTCTTTGCAGTATTACTTATAGAGGATTAGCCAACTTCACAAGGATATTCAGCGGACCCTCAGGGGAAGAAATCTCTATGAACAAGCAGATATGGAAACTGGGTTTTGGACCCATGGCCGCAATCATATTGACCGCCTGCGGTGGCGGTGGCGGTGGTACCGGAACGCTGAATGTTGCCGTGACCGATGCTCCTGTTGACGGAGTGGCCGAAGTCTGGATTGAGTTTGATGGCGTCACACTGAAACCACAGAACGGCCAACAGGTCGAGTACATTTTCAACACACCCAAATCGATAAACCTGAAGGCATTAACCGACGGCAAAATTGGACTGCTATTTGGCGAAGCCGTCCCAGCGGGTCAATATATCTGGATGAAACTGGATGTGAATGCCGAATTCGACAATGTGTTTGACTCATATGTCATACAAGATGGGGGCGGACAAGTGGAACTTCGTGTCCCGCCGGACCGTTTAAAGCTCGGTAATCAATTTACGGTTACAGCAGGTGGAGAGACCGCTTTCGTGATCGAATGGAATCTGCGCATGGGCCTGACAGACCCGGTCGGCAATCTCTTCCTGCAGATACAGCACCCGCAATGCCGAGCAACGCTGACCGGCGCTGATAAAGGCAGACCGGATGACATCATCGGTTACCTGTTCCAGTAGTGCCGTCGAATCGACAAACATGACATTCTGTCCGCCCGTCTCAGCGATCAGCGGCACGATCGGCCCGGGCCGATTTGCCAGGGCCCGGTGAATAATTTTTGCCGTGGCAGTCGACCCGGTAAATACGACACCGGAAATAAGCGGCTGCGTAGTGAGCATCGGTCCGACAACGGCCCCATCCCCCGGCAATAAATGCAACACCTCAGCCGGCACACCGGCCTGATGCATGAGCTTGACGGCCTCAAAGGCAATCAGCGGGGTTTGTTCGGCCGGTTTTGCCAATACCGGGTTGCCAGCTGCCAGAACTGCAGCCACCTGCCCGGTAAAAATAGCCAGTGGAAAATTCCACGGGCTGATACAAACAAAAGTACCCCGCCCATGCAGGCTGAGTTCATTGTTCTCTCCGGTCGGCCCCGGGAGTGCTGTTGCTGCAGAAAAATAGTCCCGCGCCTGACCGGCATAATAGCGACAAAAGTCAACGGCTTCACGAACCTCAGCCAAACCGTCCGGCAGGCTCTTGCCTGCTTCGCTGGATAACAACGCCATTAGCCTGGACTGATTACCCTCAAGCAAATCTGCCACTCGCTCAAGAATCTTTGCCCGACCTTCCCCACCGAGTTCATCCCATTCTTGCCGAGCCCTATGCGCCTGCTCTGCCGCATGATGAACATCATCTGCAGTAGCGGTCATGATTTTACCGACTACGCAATCGTTATCTGCCGGGTTTCTTATTACCGCAAGGGTGCCCGATAAGTCTTGGGAATTTTCACCCGGTTCGACACCAATTTGATCGGCCTGGTAACCGGCAATTTCCTGCTTCAGCCTCACGACGACCTGCGCAGAAGTCAGATCCAGCCCCCTAGAGTTACACCGCTCCCCCTGAAACAGGTCGGCCGGCAGCAGAATAGCCGGATGTCGCAGCGGTTCAAATTTTTCAACCAGACCGACCGGATCCCGCACCACCTCACGTGCCGGAACCTGCTCATCCATGACTCGATTGACGAAGGATGCATTAGCCCCGTTTTCAAGCAAGCGCCGGCAATCTCCATGACCGCGGCAATAGTATGAGCATTATGAGTCGCAAACTGACTGTAAATATGCTCCCGGTTGGCTAGCAGCGTCTCGGCGCACACCAGGTAAGAAAGATCTGTGGACGCTTTACGTGTGAACACGGAAAAATCTTCCAGCCCCAGTTCCTGGGCATGCTTGATTTCTGTATCCCAGTAAGCGCCCTTGACCAGTCGTACCATAAACCGACGACCCGTTTCCCTGGCCAGCCCGGCCAGCCACTCAATGACCGGCTTTGCTCTTTTCCCATAGGCTTGCACGGCAATACCCAGCCCGTTCCAGTCTTTCAGGCTTGAATCCCGCGCCAACCGCTCGAACAACTCCAGGGTCAGATCAAGCCGGTCAGCCTCCTCCGTATCGATCGTCATGCCCATACCGTAACCTGCTGCACTTCGGGCCAGTCCCAGCAGCCGGTCGTGGAGTTCATCGATTACCCGATCATGTTGCGCATACTCAAACCGTGGGTGCAACGCGGACAGTTTGATTGATATACCAGACCCGGCCACCACATCCTGCACGGAATTAGACTGGGCAACCGCCGTGATCGCATGTTGATAAGCCGCAAGATATTGCCGGGCAGCCTGACCCGTTCGGGCACCCTCTCCAAGCATGTCACAGGAAAAAAGACAGTCCGGCCCATATATCTTCCGGCCCTGTTCCAGCGCTTCATCAATTGTCACACCAAGAACAAATTCTTTGCCGAGAATACGCATCGCCTGATACATAGCGGCACGAATTACCGGCTTACCCATTCTGCTGACAGCCTCTTTCAAATGCCCGGCTATACTCCCGGCACCGAATTCATCGACTGTAATCACCTGGCCCGTCAGCAACAGGCCCCATGTCGATGCATTCACCAACAGGGAACTGGACTGCCACAAGTGCTCCGACCATTCTCCGGCAAGAATCTTATCTTCGATCAGGGCATCGGCGGTGACTGAATCCGGCACCCGCAGGAGAGCTTCAGCAAGGCACATCAGTGCGACGCCCTCTTCATTGGACAGTCCAAACTGCCCCATGAAAGCATCGAGATGGCTTTTTTCTTTTGACCGGGCGCGAACCTGTTCGACAAGCTGTGCGGCCGTACATTCAACTTGCTGCCTTGAAGCCGAACCCAGCTTCAGTGCCGCCTGAAGCTCCTGAACCACATGCGATTCGTCTGCCAGCTTGTGAGTCCCAATTTCCTGACGCAGATCCATAACTTTCCTCGCTTGCCGAGCAGTTGGCAGACAAACCAAGGGTTAAATTTGCCTGCCACCACCCGGCAGATCATCAGCCAGACAGATAGAGTTTAACTAATAAACGGTCAAATGAAGCACCCGGTGAAGCAAAAACAATCTATATAAGCAACCGATCTCTACAGTAGTATCATCATATACATCAATATGTTAAGCGTGTTTCTTCCAACCGATTCTAGGTGATACAATCGAGCCACAAACTAGTTTCCGTGGCAATGGGTACAGATTTCAGTTGCCCGGCCGAGATCCCGATGATGATGAACCGGCGCATACGGGAAAAAATCCTCATGGCATGTGATGCACGTCATTTGTTCTGTAAGCACCATGGTATGGGACCACTGAAAATGCCGGTAACCGGCACGGTTTTGTTGCACGAGAACAGGCAGATCGTGACATCCGGTGCAGACTTGATTGCTTCGGTCTGTAACCGGCAATGGCAGGAACGGAAGTTCCGGTGACGACGGTAAATCCTGTGCGACTGACTGACCCGCAAGCTCTGCGGCCATTTTCCGGCCGGCCATACGCCCGGTCACAATCGACGGGCCAAGATGCGTTCCTTCCAGCGCAGCCCGACCATTAATACCGGCAAACCCGCTGGCCTCTCCGGCCGCATAGAGACCGGGAATAACTGCTCCATTGACATCGACAACCCGGGCCGCTGCATCAATCCGAATACCCCCCATGGTCTTGCGCGCCAGGACAAAACGCTTGACGGCATAATACGGTGGCCGATCGATTTTCTTCGCGCCACTGCAAAGCGAAATTTCGCCCTCTTGCAGTTCACCCTGCTCTGCCATTCTTTCCACCAGGGTGTTGTAACCACTAACCGATCGTGACAGCTGGTTCGCATCGATACCCATCTCATCGGCTAACTCATCCAGGGTTACTGCGGTCCTGACGAGACCCGGACTACCAAAAATCAGTCGTTCGGTTCTTTCCTTGGTCCAACCCGAACCGGATACGATAAAATATTTCTTGCCGCGTGAATCAAAAATATCCCAATGGCTATCACCCGGCTGATCAAGCATTACGGCAAGGTTATCCCGTGATGATGTGCACTCATTTACGAATCGCTCGCCCTGCATATTTACCCAGACTTCGCGACCGGGCGGTATCTGCAACACGCTGAGCCCCCGCGACGAGCCCGGATAGCGCGGATCATGAATACCGGTGACGTAGTTCCATTGGTGATCCAGGCGTTCAACTTTTGCGCCCGTTGCACGGGCAAGGTCGAGTCCTGATCCCTGTGAATTCCATCCCGAGCCGGCCAGAAGCTGCTCAGGGGCAGGCAGGTCAGCGCGCCAGTTTTCACGTACCGCATCGAGATTACTTTGCAAACCCCCCGTCGCAATCAGCACGGTACCGGCAAAATATTCCCGCACCTCACCCGTGCGCAGATCGGTAGCCCTGACGCCAACCACACGACCGTCTTCGCGAAGCAACTCGTCTGCACGCGTATTGAAGCTAAATCGAACCGCCGGTTCCTCAAGTATCGCCCGATAAACCGGCATCACCAGCCCCAACCCCTGGCCGCGGACAAAATGATAGCGCGGCACCGAGTTACCGGGCGGCGGCACGACCGCAGAAAACTGTGCGCCCAGATCCGTGAGCCAGGCATAAATTTCTTCATTCGAATGATCTACGTAATAGCGCACCCACTCCTCGTTATTGTCCTCGCCCCAGGTCATGAAGTCGGAAAAAGCCAGGTCGGGAGAGTCTGCAATGCCCCGCTTGCGCTGCAAAGGCGTATCGACGATAGACAAACCGCCGGAAGAAATAATCGCATGCCCGCCGAACACCGAAAGCATATCGATAACCAGCACAGACCGCCCTGCACGCGCCCCTTCCAGCGCAGCGGAAAGACCCGAGATGCCGGTGCCGATAATCAGGATATCGGCCGCCGGTTTCACAGCTTCTTGCGGGGTGTTACGACACGCTGTTAAACCTGACAAGGTCACTAACATACCGAAACACGCAAACAGGCTAACAGTGCTGAAACAGCGAACCGATCGACAGACAATTTTAATCATGCCGTGGTCATCCGCAGTCTGCCGCAGAAATTGCTTTTGCCACGATTTCCTGTTGTGGCACACGCACTAAATTACCGTGCTTCTTTGTAGTTCTCCGGACCAACATTCAGTGCCGAAATATCCATGACGTGAGTGTACAGATCACTCATGAAACCACTGCCGACACTTCGTGTAAACAACATTTTTTTACCATCCGGAGATATCGATGCAAAGCCATCGAAACCATCGTTGTACGTCAGGCGAACCGGTTCACCGCCATCCATGTCACCCATGAAGATTTCCCAGTTATTACCCTCAATGACATTAACCATGACGAAATGTCGCCCATCAGGTGCCGGGTAGCTACCCCAGTTCATCCCCTCGGTGAAGGTACGCGGCGTGAGCTGACTGCCGTCATGCTTGATTGTAAAAACAGTCATCGGGGTCGGGCGCACATTCCCGTAATCATCCTTATTCCAGGCCCGGAACATCACGGTTTCACTATCAGGAAGATACATGGGCCTGCCTTCCTGCCAGTCATCAGTGAAAGTGATCTGCTGCTCGTCGGATCCATCCGGGCGAATTCGCCATAAGTCCAGATTGCCGTCAATCTGTCTGCTAAACACGATCCACTTCCCGTCAGGCGCAGCGGAAATCTCCGCATCATAGTGTTCATTGTTGGTTAAGCGCAGGACGTTATTTCCATCAAGATCGGAAATATACAGCTCGGCACCCATCGGGTAGTCGTTCTCATCCGACCAGTTGCCAATCGGCATTTCCATGTTGTCCCGGGTTGATGTCCAGAGCAATGCGGACATACCAGGCATGAAATATGAACATCCATCCTGACCCCTGTCGTTGATACGCTTAAGCTCCTCACCCTGATCGGTAAACGTATAGGTCAGAGCACCGCCTGCGGCCCGCTCCTTTGCCGGCTGTGCCGCCGGGTCCTGTACCTGCGCTATAACATGAAGATTGTCGGATGCGTAATAAGCCTCGGCAGCTTCTGGAATATTGGGGATTTTCCAGACCGGCAATGCCATGGGCCCCTCAGCAACTGTCACAATTTTTTCAGCCGCATACACCTGGCCAGGCAGGGAATTTACCAGGCTGCCGGCCAGAATTACGTAGCCGACAATAGCGAGCCCCACCTGTCTTGCATGCTGGGTGAATAGTCTTCGCATTATCATTTCAATCTCCATAAAGGCTATTACGTGTTTACCGCAGCCGTGTTATATTAGTTGTCAGGATCATGACTATTGTCAGGATCCTGACATATACTTTAATCCCCTGTCAAGCAAAAGAGGCCTGCGCATGCCTGGAGAGCGAAACAAGAAACAAGTACTCGGCTACCTGCTGGAGGAGTGCTCAGCAATCCACCGAAATCTCACCACCACGGTTCGGGACCTGACCAGGGACTCTGGTGTTACCGCAGCACAGTGGGGAATTCTGGGTGTATTTGCCGGACCGAAAGGCCCGTTCACGGTTGCTGAAGCGGCCCGCAGAATCAACCAGTCCCGCCAAAGCGTTCATGGTGTTGCCGATCTGTTATCCGAAAAGGGGCTTATTGAATATCGGTCAGATCCAAATCACCGCCGTGCAAAACTGGTATTGATTACCGCCCAGGGAAGAACCCTGCTCAGGAAACTTCGTACACGCCAGACACGCTGGACCAGGCAGGTTGCAAAGGACCTGAAAATCAAGGACATCAATACAGCTTTGCGTTCAATCCGGCAGATCCATCAGCATCTCATCAACAGGGATTAATGGCCTTCAGGCATCTTCGTAACCGACGGAACGCCTGAAAAATTCTCCGGCCCAAGATTCAGCGATGAAACATCCATCACCCAGGTGAAAATACCCCCTCTGAACCCTTCGCCCTCTGCTCTGGCGAACAGCATTTTCTTGCCATCAGGTGATAAGGCAGGAAGTCCGTCAAAACCAGGGTTGTAGGTCAGGCGCAAAGGCTCGCCACCCCGCAGGTCACCGAGAAAAACTTCCCAGTTTCCATCTTCCGTGATACGCACAAACACATAGTGCTTTCCATCCGGGGCCGGATACGGTGCCCAGTTCATATCCCGATCAAAGGTACGCGGTGTCAGCGAAGTGCCGTCGTGTTTTATCGTAAAAACTGTCATCGGTGTCGGCGTTATTTCGCCGAACTCACTGCGCTTCCAGGCTCGAAACATGATGGTCTCGTTGTCAGGCATATAGAAAGGCGCACCTTCCTGCCAGTCTTCGGTAAAGGTAATCTGAATTTCATCAGAACCGTCAGGGCGCATCCGCCACAAATCCATTTTGCCGTCTACCTGCCGGCCAAAGACTACCCATTCACCGTTCGGCGATACCGATACTTCAGCTTCATACCACTTGTTATCGGTTAACCGTCGTACATTTCCCCCTTGCAGATCGGATATATAAAGCTCAGCGCCCTGTGGATAATTTCTTTCATCAAACCAGTCACCGACCGGCATTTCCATATTGTCGCGGGTCGATGTCCAGACAACCTGCTGCTGGTTCGGAAAATAGTACGAACACCCATCCTGTCCACGATCGTTGATACGAACGACATCCTCTCCCTGATCGGTGAACAGGTAGGTCAGCGTACCATCGCCGCCTCGCCCGCCGGGCTTTTGGGCATCCGGGTCCTGCACCTGGGCAATCACATGCAGACTGTCCGCTGCATAATAAGCCTCGGCCGCCTTGCCGATATTCGGTATTTTCCATACGGGTAATTCTTTGGATGCAGGAGCATTAGCCGGCACTGTATCTGCGACGCTAACCATCGAATCCAGTGACGTAAAGAAGAACAACGCCAATACACAACCAAGACTTCCATAGCGCATGTTATTGCGGACGTGAATCATCATTATTATTCTCCCAATATCCTTGATCAGTCTGAGGCCCCACCCGGGGCAACCACACGAACCAGTACTGCGGCAAGCAACAGAACGATTTGCACAACGCCGATAATGACAAACGGAGCCCACGGACCAATAGAATCGAACCAGATACCGCCGCCTTTGGTGAAAACCATAATACCGAAGGAACCAAACAATCCGTTCATTGCAATGATGGCACCACGTTCGGACACCGGCGCTTCCTGACCGATAAGTGCCGTTGATGCCATCATTGCACTTGACGTTCCGATCGTGAGAATGGCAAAGGCCGGCAACATCGCAAAATCGAGCGGCGAGGTGATCAGGCCCATCGACAGGTAACCGGTACTCGCGAAAACCAATGCGATGATAACTGCCGTTACGCGATTCACCCGATCCATTAACCAGCCAAAAATCGGCTGCCAGACCACGCCAATAGCCTGCATGATCCCCAGAACGAGGCCAAAGCGCGCCATCGCTTCTCCCGGACTTAGCCCCCACTCGTGTCCATCATGAATGGCCCACAGAGAAAGAAACAGGCCCTTGATAACGACATCGGCCCGCGCCGTGAATGCCGAAGCATAGGACAAAGCAATACGTGGATTCAGGATTGCCCGTATACCACTGCCCAGGAGAACCCTGACACTGGCCCGGTCCTGGACAGAAACCGGTGTCCCGGCTTTTAGCCCGGCGCGAAAAAACACCACAGAAACCAGGCAAAGAATTGCCGCCAGGATAAAAACAGTACGACCTGCCGTTATTGCATCCATCCCCTGAGCCTGAAGAATCGGCGGCAGTTGCCCGAGACCCAGGGCGATGAACATCACGCCTAAAACATTCATCAACGAACTGAAACCAATCATCTTGCCGCGCGATTGCTCCGCCGGGTAGTCATTCATGAGCGCTGCGATCATAGAAGCGGTTGCTGCTGCACCAACGCCAAATATGCAGCGGTAAAACAACAATTCTGGTACAGATGTCGCGAACGGATACAGGGCGTAGCCGAGACCAATAAAAAGAATACCGATTATCAAAACGGTTCGGCGACCGATTCGGTCCGACAAAATTCCGAACGGGTTGACGAGCAGCATAATAACGACTTCCACCCAGAAGCCGAGATCCCCGGTAATCCCTCCCTGCTGCTGCTGCGGGATATGCAGATGCTCGGTCAGGATATAGCCGCCCAGAAAACTCATACCGGTCAACATGCCGATAACAACGAACGACGCATAGAAGTTGGCCATGACATTCAAGCGCGTAACGCCGGGGGCCAGCCAGAGTGGCCCGAAACGATTAGAAGGGGGTGATTGCATGGGCATCCTCAACTATTCAGTCAACTTCTCGCGCCCTTATGGTATCTGAAAGTATCCGTACTGCCATTCTTTTCGACCCGAATATTTCCAAACCATCTATTCTCATCCGGCATTAATCCCGCCAGGGATACAAAATCAATTTACCAATCATGGCTGGCATCCCGTACAGCCAAGAGGCCAGATCTGATATATACCGTATTACTCAGGGAACATTTGGGCTGCCTGAAGGTATCGGTATAATGTTGCAACTTTTTTGCGACTAGCTCATACACGAAATTGACCAGGAATTTTATGATGCTCATGACGACACTAACCGCCGCCCTGATTGGAATCGCCGCAGCCTCTACCCCAGCAAGTCGAACACTACATGACTCGCTGTTTACAGTGGACACTCATGTGGATGTACTTCGTATCGAAGAAGCTGAGGACAAGGATTACCTGACGTTACCGGAAGTACAGGTCGATATTACCCGAATGGAAGAAGGCGGCCTGGATGCAGTTTTTTTCATCCTGTTCTCAACACAGGGTCCGCTGACCCCGGAAGGTCATGCAGCAGCACAACAGGAAGCACTGGCCCGTTACGCAACCATCCGGCGGATGCTGGACCGTCACCCGGACCGTATTGAACTGGCCCGCAGCGTAGCAGAAGCGCAACGAATAAATGCTTCAGGAAAGCTGGTTGCGTTTCTCGGCATGGAAAATGGTTATCCACTCGCTCGTGATCCCGAAAATTTGAAACAATACTATGACCTCGGCGTCCGCTATCTCGGCATAACCCATATGGGTCATAACGGACTTGGAGATTCCGCCAACCCGGATCGTAAGAAACGGGAGCCGGACACGGTTCATGACGGTCTGACCGAGGAAGGTCGGACCATCGTAGCGGAGGCTAATCGCCTCGGCATCATGGTCGATGTCTCGCACGCCCACCGGGGAACGACTATCGAGATCGCTCGCATTTCCTCAGCACCGGTCATCGCATCACACTCTGCAGTACGCGGCCTGGCCGATATTTCCCGGAATATGGATGACGATCAGCTGATGGCCGTGAAAGAATCGGGAGGCGTCGTGCAAATTGTTGCTTTTAATAACTACCTCTTGATACCCCCACCGGAAAGAATGCCGGCCATCATCAAACTGGCGACAGAAGTCGGACTTGGGCTTGGGCAGGGCCGGCCAGACCCGGACACGTTATCACCGGAAATGCGCAAGAAATATTTCACTGAACTTGCTGTTATCGATAAAAAATGGCCAAAAGTAACCGCAACCGTCGCAGACTTTGTTGACCACATCGAATATGCAATAAAACTGATCGGAATAGACCATGTCGGCATCTCGTCTGACTTCGGCGGCGGCGGGGGCATCGAAGGATGGCATGATGCATCACAAACTCCTAATGTAACTCAAGAGCTGGTGGCAAGAGGTTACAGCACAGAAGACATTCGCAAACTCTGGGGAGAAAATCTGTTACGTGTTTTGGCCGACGTCGAACGTCTTTCCCAACAGTAATCACCGGAACAAGTCTGGATCCGGGCACCTGACAGTGACGACACAATACCAACCCATAGGATGACTTGATGCGTTTACAAATAATTCCTGGCGTGGCACTTTCCTTCAGCCTGATAGCCGGCCTTATCTCGCCTTGCCCCGCCCCGGCAAAGGACAATCAACAAGCCAAGGCAGTTGACGAGCAGGCACATATCGCCCATCAACAGGTACGGGTCCTTGATATTGGAAGCATTAGTAATTTTCGTGACATTGGCGGCTATCTTAATCAGGAAGGCCTCACCACAAAATGGCAGAAGATATTTCGCTCCGGCGATTTATCACGCTTCTCAGCCAGGGATCAATCCAAGGTCAGCGCTTTAGGGATTCATACCGTCATTGATCTGCGTTCGGATGAAGAACGTATCCGCGCACCATCACGCTGGCATGACGAAGCACAACAGCCGACCACAATCCTGTTACCGATTGGTGGGAGCGCTGCCGATTGGTCCAGCAAACTTAGTCGGCAACTGCAATCCGGTGACTTCACCCGTGAAGAAATTCGCGCCACCATAATTGATATGTATGGCGCTGTACCCCTCTCCAACAAGACAGAATACAAATCCCTGTTCACAAATATTCTGGCCAGCAACGGTCAACCGGTATTGTTCCACTGTACCAGCGGGAAAGATCGCACAGGTATCGGTGCCGCTCTCATCCTGTCCGCTCTTCATGTGCCACGCAAAACAATTATCAAGGATTTTCTACTGACAAACGAAGCTATCAACGTGGAGCTGATGTCAAAAACCCTGGCCAAAGTTTTTTCCAGGCAATCTGGTCATGCTATTGATCCTGATGCGATTGTACCCCTGCTCACGGTGGAACAGGTTTATCTTGAAACCACATTTACTGTGATCGATAAAGCTTATGGCTCCATGGACAACTATTTACGTGACGCACTGGACTTGACGAGCGCAAAGCGAACCCGATTAAAACAGGCCTTGCTCGATACCCCTATGCACGAACACTAACGGCAAGCAGGATGCTTACCCAAGCAGGCAATACTCAGGAGCATCGAAGTCTGTTCCGTTAGTTTCTCCGGCGTCTTAACCAGGGCAATAGCATCAACAGGCCAAGACCAACAGGACCAATTGCCGAGGAAGATTCCTTGAACTGCGAGTCTCCTGAATCCGGATCAATATTAACGGTGACACGTGCCGTCGAAGACTTGCCGTTATTATCAGTCACCGTGTAATCGAATACATCTGACGTTGTCCCATCTTCTGACGACGTATAGACGATCGTATTGTCGCTTTGCGCCACAGCGGTGCCGCCGCCCGGGTTGGTCGCAATTGTAACCATCAACGGTATGCTACCCAACCCCGTATCATTGTCCAGAACAGGAATTACGACTTCCATGGCTCCTGACGTAACAGCCGAATCATCGACAGCTACCGGCACTTCGGTCACAGTCACGGATACGGTGGCAACATTAGAAACATCAGGGGTGCTATCAGTTACCTGATACTGGAAAGAATCAATGCTGGCAAACCCTGCATTGGGCGTATAAGCGATCGTGTTATCGCTTTGCGCCACAGCCGTACCGTTGGACGGGTCAGTTGTTATTGCCACTGTCAACGGCGTGTCAGCTAAGCTCGTATCATTCGCCAACACATCAATGAGCACTTCTTCCCCGGCTAACGTCGCTGCTGTATCGAAAATCGCCCTGGGTATGTCGTTCATGACGGGTACGTCGTCCACGGTAATCGTTACGGTGGCGATATTAGAGTTGTCGGGGGTACTATCCGTCACCATGTATTGATAGGTATCCGTACCAACGAACCCTGCGTTCGGCGTATAAGGCACCTGGCAAAGTGGTTGCTGATCACAATTCGTAATCGACCCGATGACGCCGTCAGAAGGATCGGTCGTAATCGTAACCGTCAATGGCGTGTCATCCAGCCCCGTATCATTCGTCAGCACGTTGACAGCGACCATCTGACCGGCGAGCGTTGTACCTGTATCATTAACGGCAACCGGAATGTTCGGCAGGGCAACTGCAATAAAAACAGTCGCCGTATCGAAATCTCCGCTCTGATCCGTGATTCGATAATCGAAGGAATCTGCACCGGCCGTTGCACCAGCCGTGTAGTCAATACGAATCGCACCAGCACTCGCCGGTGACCCGGTTACCGACAACGTACCGAGCGAAGGCATCAGAATATCAGGGGAGACCACAGTTAAATCGATATCATTCAGACCTGAGTCATTCGCTAATACATTAAGACTGACCGTGTCGCCTGCCAGAACCGTGGCAAAAGGCACCATCGCGGTGCCATCGTTAACGGCAACCGGTTGATCATCCACAATAACAGTGACCGTTGCCGTATTTGATGGGTCGGGTGAGGGATTGCCTTTGTTATCCAAAAGTGTGTAGGTGAAGGTATCCGTGCCCACAAAAGTTGGATTCGATGTATAAGTAATCATCTGGGGCGTACTGCCATCGGGTATCGCTGTGCCATCGCTTGGCCCGGAGGCCACCGTGACGCTGACCGGCGTATCATTCAGACCCGTATCGTTGTCCTGCACGTCCAGGGTGGTCGCTGCACCTGTGTCAGCCGGCAATAACAAATCATCGACGGCAAGCGGGAGATCATTAACAAAGACATTGACCGTTGCCGAAGGCGATGGCTGCAACGTGCTATCTGTTATGACGTACGTAAAGCTGGTATCGCCGACGAAGTCCGGCGATGAATCTGGTGTAAAGGTCACCTGGCAAGCAGCCTGCGAATCACAGATCACTTTTTCCGATGCTATTCCACCCGGACTCGAGCCCTGCGTGAGTGTAATCGTCAATGGCTCGTCAGCCAGACCCGCGTCATTGGCAAGCGGGTTAAAATCGTGAGCAACAGTCTTGTCGGTCGTAATGTTGTCATCTGTCGCACTCGGTATATTGGGATCAACAACATTGATTGTAACGATTGCTGTATCGGTCTCACCGTTACCGTCAGCCAGTTGGTACGTAAACGCATCAGCACCGAAATAGTTCGCATCCGGCGTATAAGCGATCGTGTTATCGCTTTGCGCCACAGCCTTACCGTTGGACGGGTCAGCGGTAATGGTGACAACGTTTGTATCGTCCCCAAGCGTGTCATTTGTCTACACGTTGATGTTGGTTGCAACCGGGGTCGTCGTGTCGCCATTAACGTTTTGGGTATCGGCAACAGCATCCGGGATTATGTTGCTGACCGTAACCGTCGCTGTTTGCGCAGGACCGTACAGATCGGTGACCGTGTAGGTGAATGTATCACTGCCGTTAAACCCCACCGCCGCCGTATAGTTGATGGAAAGGTCGCCCTCCGGACTCGGAAAGCCGTCTACTCGAGGCGGGTTGAGGCCGGCATCGGTGTTGCTGACAACAGGTGTTATACCGTTCACAGAATCCGTCACAGTCAGACTACTGACATTCTCAACGGGCGTCGAAACCGCCTGAAGGGTTGTATCCGCGAGGTCATCATTGGCCAACACGTCAATATTAATCGTTGCACCGCTAGCCACCAGGACCGGACCATCATCGAGCACCCAACTGGGACCGCCGGGTACGATAAAAACCATTGTCTCGCCACCGGCACCCCCGGTTCCCACCATAATGCCGTTGCCGATTATTACCCGGTCCCCGGCGGTCATTCCGTCACCGACGGGGTGTAAGGCCGTACCCTCAAAAGTCGCACTATTAAAATCATACGCCGAAATGTCACGCGCACCAGTGCCGGTCAATACATCGTCACCACCGATCGTCTGACTGGTGGCAAGACCCGGACCCCAGGTCGTGGTACTGTCACTCATGAAGTTCGCACCCAGATTGTGACCACCGCAACCACTGGCGCCCACACTTGCCAGGAACGTACCCTCGTTACAGACGTACGACGTCGCAGTGGCCAAACCCGCGCCGGTATCGATCGACAGATCCATGATATCGTCATTCAGGATCGCCGTTGAAAACGCACTGCTACCGATGCTGCCGGTAGCCGAATACCGACCCGTCGCCGTCAGCGTCGTGCCATCCCAGTCCCAGGTTGCGGTTGAAGCGTTGAAGCCCTGATGGTGGCTGCCATCCGTAATCAGTGTGCTTATGGTACCGCTGCCGGCCGTCTGATTGTGGAGTTCGAATACCACCGCGGCCGCATTTGCAGCGGAAGACAACGTAATAAGTACCATCGCCAATGCTGGCTTCAGAAATGACTTCAAACCAGCCGGGAAATCCCCCAACGATATCCCATGAGTAATTATTCTTATCACTTCGATTAACCTCCAAACACCTGTCAAGGTGAAAATTTATCCATTTACGATACGCGGCAGACTAATCATGATCAAGGGCGAGGCAAATGGAGCCCGCTGATCCGCCAAATAAATATCGCCAGCGGGAAAGCTCAGTAGTCTATAAAATCACTCGAATAATCAAGAAATTACTAATGCTTCTTAAAGCTTTCAATAAAAGGCCTGTCTGCATGAAGAGCGGCTCTTTTGTAGCGCCCATAAAGTCTAAGAATAAACGCTGACAAAATTAGCCTTCTTAAACCATGGCCACTTCAGCATCAGGTGACAGGACATTTTTTTACAACCATCTTTAGCCCGGCGGTATGATCTTCAGCATCAGGGCCGCTAAAACTATTCTTGTAACTCCGAGCGTATGGAAGCGATGACCTTTGAGCTCAGATCGTAATCACCCCTGCTAACCGCATCGGGATATGACGATAACCTGACAATAACCAGTTTATGCGTCGGATTAATATACAGGCGCTGGCCGTGAATACCGAGTGCCTCAAAGTTGCCATCGGCATCACCGGAAATGTACCAGAAACTGCGGTATGCCCCATCAGGATTCCAGCGACCGCGGTACTGGCCATTGCGCCAGGCTTCGTTGCTGCCATTGAAACGGATGTCCGAAATCCATTTTCTTGAAACAATTCTGCGCTCATTCAAAGTCCCTTCGTTCAGCACCATCTGGCCGAAACGGGCAAGATCTCTTAGCGTAGCGCCAAAGCCACCGGCGGCAGCCGGGGCGAAAGAACGGTCAGTGGTAATGAACGCATCACGCTCCACACCAAGTGGGGGCCACAATCTCCTGCTGAGTAGTTCTGCGAGTGGCGCATCCCCTGCCCTTTCCAGCACCCAACCGACCACCTCGGCGCTGGGTGAAACGTACTTGAACCCGCCGGGCCAGGCCGGATCACGTTGCAGGGTTGGTAGAAAATTATAATTACCCTGAGACGCATGACCGGTTTCTTCGGCTGACGGCGTCCAGCCAATCGAATCCTTCCAGCGTCGCCACGGACTGTCTGGATTCACGTAGTCTTCGCTCCATTCGATCGCAGCCAGCATATCCAGCAAGTCACGTATGGTGTAACCGGCAAAGCCACTGTGTTGTAACTCAGGCACGTACTCTTCCACTGTTCTGGCGAGATCAAGATCGCCATCATCCACCAGGATACCGGCCAGAATACCGATTACAGATTTTGAAATGGAGTACGACAGATGGCGGGTCTGTGGTTGCATATTATTCAAATAAACTTCAAAGACGATCTGACCATTTTGCAAGACAATGAACCCATCAGTGTATGACGTAGTCAGCCACTGTGCAATTGTCAGCCTGTCACCTGCAGCCGATGTGAACCAGAGCGCACTCAGGTCCTGCTTGTGTGACGGCAGTTCGACAATTGGCCCATCACCACGATATACCGTTGCAATTGGCAGAATCTGCGGTATGTGCTGCAGAGACCAGCGGTTATACGGTGCCGCCATCCAGTTCGAGAGCGTGACCCGATTATCCAGCGGCACCGGCCTGCCTTGCATAATCCCCAATTCGGTTGCGGTTTTAACAGGGACCGGCATAGTTTCAGCTGCACCGACCTGCAGGGCGAACAGGACCAGCAATCCAACTCCAATTGGCAGATGAATATCAGACCAATGTAAAAATGAATGCTTCATGCCAATAGTATTTCTGATCAAGACAGTCACACTGTACCCGGGTTAACGATGCAACGTCTGCCATTGCATGTAAGTCAAAGAACGCCAGACCCACTCGAACGGTCCATAGTGAAAATGTTCTAACCAGATGCGGCTCCAGATAATTTGCAGGATCCAGATCGGAATGATGGTCAGATACAGTTGATACCCGGCCAGCTTGCCATACAACCCGAGGCCAAAACTATAGAAAATCAATGCGCCCAGAATCGACTGGGTCAGGTAGTTGGTCAAAGCCATGCGTCCGACTGGCGCCAGTAACTGCTTAAGCCAGTTCCCCCATGCTGCGCGACAAAACAGCAACACTGCGGCAAGATAGCCGATCACCATGCCAACCCGACCAACATCGTAAACCACCCAGGTGCGTGCCTGTGCGATCGGCGCAAAATCAGTAACGATGATCGAACTGGCCTTCCAGATCGAAATTGGCAGCCCGATGGCAACCCCAAGCACAAGCATGACCGCCAGCATCCGCGTGGAAGCCCTCCCGGTCAGGATCCCGGCCCTGAAAATCACCATGCCGAGCAACATCATGCCCAGCGCATCCAGAAAATAAAAATGATAATTAACAATTGTTTGGACAACGATGGTGCCCTTGGCCTGATTGATAAATACATCGCGAAAACTGCCCCGCGCCATGATCTCTGTCGTTTGACGTATGCGCTCATCATCAAGACCGGGACGCGCATCCTGTAGTTCTTCGGGCCACGTCACCAGCGCCAGTTGGTCGGCCTCATCAAGTATTACTCCTGAAGCCTGTTTTGTCAGGGCGACCTCATAGGCTTGCCGGGTCGCCTGAAACTCCTGCAGATCCCCGCTACGTTTTGCGATCGGAACAATAAAAACTACCGCTGTCAGTAACAATAATGCTCCTGTCCGCAGTTTATTTGCCGGGAACAACAGCAACCCGCATAAGCCGTATACGAACAGAATGTCAGACGGCCACATGAAGATAAAACCATCGATCAAGCCGATGACAATCAGAATAAATATTCGGCGATAGTAAATTTTCCTGATGCCCTGATCCGAAACGCGCTTTGCCAGCCGCGTCTGAATCATCATTGCACCCGCGCCAAACAATAATGAAAATAGTCCCCGCTGGGTACCGGCAAACAATACAACAGTCACCGCCCAGGTCTCCATCACTCCATGACCGAGCGACTTGACCATAACCGGGTACTCGAAGGCTTCTTTCGGCAATGCGAAAGCCCAGACATTCATCAGCAAAATACCCAGCACTGCAAAGCCTCGTGCGACGTCCAGTGCCTCGATGCGACCAGACTCGGACACCGGTCCTCCGGTTAACTCTGCTGTATCGCCCTCGCCGTCAGTCTCCGAAGTCAGTCGCATACCATTAGATCCATCGGTGTCCATGACGTGAATATAAAGAAATTGGTGTCTGGCACCAATTCTTGAAAAGCGAAAATCGCTTGGATCTGTCTATATACTAGCCAGCTTCCATGCGCTGATACTTACATACCGACACCAATACATGAAACAGGAAACTGCAACCCCCCAACCGAGACTCGAGACCGCTCCCGTCAGCGCAGCAGAACGAATTCAGGCACTGGATACCATCCGCGGTTTTGCCGTACTCGGCATCCTGATAATGAACATCTGGTCATTCTCCGGCCCACAGGAAATCTATGACAACCCGTCGATTGTCACCGACTGGGGTGGCGCTCCGCTGCAAACCTGGGCCATCGTACATACCTTGTTCGAGGGCAGCCAAAGAGCATTATTCTCGATGCTGTTCGGTGCCGGTATGTTACTCATGGTCAGTCGTCTGCAGGCCGGCGCCCCTGATGCGCCCATCGGAAAAATCTATTATCGCCGCATCTTCCTGTTGATGGCATTCGGCCTGTTCGATGCATTTGCACTGCTATGGGTGGCGGATATTTTATTCATCTACGGATTATGCGGACTGTTGTTATACCCCCTGCGTCACCTGGGCACGCGGGCATTGCTGCTGCTCGCGGTTATCGTGTTCACAATTCCGGCCACATTGCGAACCATTGAATGGCAGGACTCTATCCCGCTACAACAAGAATACATTAGGTGGCAGGCTGACCCGACTGCCGAAGAAAAACCGGATGAAGCCAAGGCTGCACGCATGGCCGCATGGGAAATAAAGGAAAAACGCGCCCACCCCGACCTGGCAGATCCAAAAGTTCAGGAATCCATTCGAATTACCGGCAGTGGCGCACTGGGTGAGTTCGTCATCTCACGAATGAAAGTCAGCCTGATATTAATAATCTTCGTCGGCATCAAATCATTATTTCTGGATTCACTGGGTGCGATGCTGCTGGGCATGGCACTGTTTCGCTCCGGTGTTCTGACCCTGCAGGCACCGCGCAGCACCTACGTGTTGCTGGCGGTACTGGGGTACGGCATCGGCTTACCGGTGGCCGCCTGGGAAAGCAGCGCCATGATTGCCGCCAATTTTGACGCAGTTCTGAAAATGCGTAACCTGATTCATTACGATGTACGGCGTATTGCGGTGGGTCTTGGACACCTCGGTACCATTCTTTTATTTTGCCGTGCGCTGCCGGGTAATTGGCTTATGACACGAATTGCCGCTGTCGGCCGGATGGCGTTATCGAACTACCTGGGTCAGTCCATTTTATGCGGACTGATTTTCTATACGGTAGGTCTTGGGTTGTATGGACAATTCACCGGTTACTACCTGTATCTTGTCGTCATCGGAATCTGGCTGGTGCAAATTATATTCAGCAACTGGTGGCTGACCCACTATCGTTTTGGACCCTTTGAATGGATATGGCGTTCCCTGACCTACCGAAAACGTCAGCCGTTACGCCGCGAATAAAAGCCTCAGCTTTTGAAATATTGTTAATGACCTGACTGACGATGGTCCGGATCAATTCAGCACATCCGCCTGCAAGGCGAAGTGGAGATTAACAGACACTGTGGACGCTGGCACCGGCAGCAAAACAAGAAAAAGGCCCGTCTGGAAAAAATTCCGGCAGGCCTTAAAATTACAAAATGTACGTCAGAACCGAGGCACCGCGAACACCCTGATATACTTTGGAGTACAGTGAACCTTAGAATATTGACAGTTCACTGTCAAATAGACTATTCACTGTCACCTGATCCTTTATCCGAGAAGCGCTCATAAACCGTATATGTTAAATAGCAACCATGAATGATAATTCATCTGATCTGAAGACGGCCTGGGGCCCTGATGTGGATTTCGACACGGCCTTCCAATTCCTGGTATCGGAGGTCTTTCGCTTTCGCGGCACACTGTTGTCCGCCGGGGAGCAGGCAACCCGGGATCTGAATATAACCGTGGGTTGCTGGCAGGCCATGGCGGTGATTCGTGATGAAGCGATGACAGTAGCCACTATTTCCCGGCGCCTGGGACTTACACGCCAGAGCATACAACTTAGCGTAAACCGCTTACGCGATCAGAAACTGGTGAAATCCATACCCAACCCCAACCACCGTCGGGCTCCACTCATTCAGTTAACTACCAGCGGAATTAAGACCATGAATATTTTGCGCAAACGACAGAGCCAAATGGCGGCAAGATTCACGCAGGACCTGGGTCACTCGATTGAGAGTTTGCTGACCCTTGCTGAAGACCTGAGTAAAATGCGAGAAAAGGCGTTGGAGTTCAAGGAGAACAATACAACCAGGAAAAAACGCTGAGACTTTATCGCCTGGAAACTGCGAGCTACAAAGTTCAGATTTTATAATAATCGTGATTGATACAGGTACGATTAAGAAAAGCACTCAATCCTGAAGATAACGATCAAGGTCGTATTGCTCGGCTGATGGTATATCCGGTCGCCGCATGACCGTTCGCTGCGCCAGCGGCGCCGTGGCATCAAAACCAAACCGTATCACGGAAGCGCCACGACCCGTTTGATCCTCGTGGGCAGAAAATTGACTGGCATGAATCGTTCGACTTGCGATCGCCCATTCAACATCCTGATGATCACGGATATCGACATCGGTATCGACAATAACTACTCGTTGCATCAACATCGACATCGGAAATCTACCGATCTGCATCGCGAATACGTCATTGATGATCGCATCCGGCTGATTATCGGAAGTTTTATCGACCGATACGGCCACCTGCCCGCGCATACCCATGCGCCGTGGGGTCATGTCGGCAAAAACATCCCTTACGTTCGGATGCCTGTCGTGCAATCGTTCGAGAATCGTGGCTCGCATCCGGTAAGCCATCAGGCTGCCGAGCTGGTTATGTTCCCGCCCCATACCAGCCATGATGACGTGAAACAGCGCATCACGGCGATGGGTGATAGCGTCGATCGTCGCGACCGGTGATGTGGTCTTGCCATATTGATCGCCATACTCGCCCATCGTGTTATCGACCCAGGTCTCGAGATCAACCGTCACCTCGATCACAAACTCCGCATCGGCCGGCACCATGATGTCGCTGGTCTGGCATTTGACCAATTCAATCGGCGCACGTTGCAGTGCTCCAGCCACATCAATATCCGCAATACCTGCCGGGATATCCGCTGCCGCGGCGATCTGCAAGGAGGGTGCAACGCCGATGGCCACGGCGATCTGCAGCTTCGTACCGCGCTCCCGATGCAGATTGTAAATTCTGCGCAGATCGCTGGTGGGACCGGTACTCACGGAAACCAGGCGCCGGTCCAGAATCGGCAACCGGTAAAAACCGACATTCTGCTTACCGGTCTCAGGATCCTGCGCAAACCCGACACCGGCAGAGATAAACCGGTGCGAATCACCACTGAAGAACAAGGGTGCGGGCAACGATGCTGTATCGACATCGTTACCGTTGATAACAACATCACAAACCGGACCTGTTGTTGCAACAATGGCTGCCACCGGTGCAGCGACGGCCTCGGTGATATATTGCTCAAGAGAATTGGGCGCGGCAAATCGATCTGTTGACAGCCCCAGACCCAGTGTCCAGCGCTGCACCGAGGTCAACACCCCGCCAACGGCCGGAAAATCCGACCCGGCAATATGCTCGAACCAGCACGCTTTATCACGTGCCTCCGCCTGTGCCAGCAGCGCCGGCAATTCATACTCAGGATTCACCGCTTTGCGAATCCTGATCAGGTCGCCACGTGATTCAAGCTCACTGACCAGATCACGAAAATTCAAATATTTTCTCCTTGTCGGACCCAGCGAATAGTAGCGGTATCGGCTACACTGTTCATCTTTAATGCACAGCGCATAAACTAGCGTAATCACCCTACGTTTACACGTATTACCTGCTTGGTATCATTCCCGGTGCTAGCTTAATGCCGCGGTTAATATAGATTAAGGCAATAAGCTAACACCGGCACCCAACCTCAGGAGCAAGTATGGGATGGAATGACTGGATTCTGGGATATGAGATTTCCATTCGACTGGGATTTTTCTTTGCCGTCTTCATCTGCATCGCTGGCTGGGAGTTCATGGTGCCGCGTCGTGCTCTGACGGTTCCCAAGCTAATCCGCTGGAGCAATAACCTGGGTTTGATGTTCATCAACAACCTGATTCTGAGGTTGTTATTCCCTGCCGCTGCAGCGGGTGTGGCAGCCCTCGCCCAACAACGTGGCTGGAGGCTGTTCAATATCCATGCACTCCCCCTGCCACTTGCCGTGACCCTGACTGTTATCGTCATGGATGGGGTGATCTATTTGCAGCACGTAATGTTCCATGCAGTCCCTGCCCTGTGGCGATTACATCGGGTACACCATGCCGACCCGGACTACGACGTCACCACCGGCGCACGCTTTCACACCCTGGAGATTATTCTCTCGATGTTGATCAAGTTTGCCACTATCGTATTGCTGGGTGCACCGATAATGGCTGTAGTGATCTTTGAAGTGCTGCTCAACGCAACCGCCATGTTCAATCATGGCAATATCAACCTGCCTCAGGGCGTTGACCGGTTACTACGCCTGTTTGTGGTGACACCGGATATGCACCGGGTGCACCACTCGGTAGAGCCGGATGAAACCAACAGCAACTTTGGTTTCAATCTTCCCTGGTGGGACCGGCTGTTCGGCACCTACCTGGACCAGCCCCGGGCAGGCCATACGGGGATGACCATCGGCATCCACAATTACCGTGAGCCCAGGCAGGTCACCTGGCTCACGGGGATGCTGATGCTGCCGTTTAAAGGCAAAATCAACGACTACGCGATCAACCGTCGCCAATGAGCAGCTGAGTGTCGCAGAATTTTCCTTAATTCTTCTCCGGCTTCCTGAACAACAACGTAAACCGATCTGTATTACCGGCGACTGTCTTGCGCCCTACTTCATAACGCAGTTCGTCATCCGGACGATAGTGCAGGTCACTTGAATCCACCAGCTCAAAACCTGCTGCCTGGATTTCAAGAATCGCCAATACCGGATCCATCCGCCGCCAGTTCTCAGCTGTGTCAGGCTCGCTGTGCCGGCGCGTGTGGTCTATCACACCGTACAAACCACCGGGCTTTAACGCCTCAAAAGCGGCTTTATTAATATATCCGCGCGCCTGTGGCAGGAAGTTATGCAGATTCCTGAAAGTCAGAATCAGGTCCACATCGTCGATACCGAGAGTAAACTCAGTAAGATCAAATTGCCCGATAATATCCTGCGGCAAAAGCTTCACATCCAGTGGCAGAATCTCAACTTTGGAAAGCGCATCGTATTTCTCCAGCATGGCGCTCATCCGGGAGGCAATTGCCACGTAGTACTGGCCCTTATCAGCTACAACCGGGGCAATAATCTTGGTGTACCAACCCCTGCCCGGCACCAGTTCCACCACCCGCATGTCTTCCTGCAAACCCAGAAACTCAAGTGTCTGTCGTGGTTTACGGTTTGCATCGCGCTCTTTTTCAGTCGCGGTGCGAATATCACTGTCGACAGCCTGCTGGATTTTCTTACCTATCGGGCTGAGTGGTGGCGGGGCAAACTGAGCGTGGACCACAGGCATACTGATACTCAGAATAATGATGGCGAATAGCTTACGCATGGACAAATCCTCCTGTTATTACCCGGCCCATTGTCGCGAGCCATCAGGCAATGTACTGTTTTCTGCAACTTCGGAACAGCCCCTGGCCGGACTGCTACCGACCAATTCAGTGGAAATGCACTCCGGGGAAGCATCCTGCCACGAATACCGCTACGATTGGAGCCAGATTATTCGGCCAGGCTGTAGCAAATAAGAAAATCAAAGGAGCACGAGCCTTGAAACAGATTCCGAAATTCTTAAATTGCCGCTCATCAATGCGGGGCCTGCTGGTATTGATGATATTGATGATGAATACCAGCGCTCATGCAGCAGCGCCGCGCATCTTCGCCATTACCGACGTGCGCATCGTTACAGCGCCCGGGCAGGTTATCGACAGTGGCACAGTGGTACTGCGTAACGGACTGATCGAGGCGGTTGGCACTGACATCAAGCCACCACCCGACGCAACGATCATTACCGGGGAAGAGAACTGGACTGCATACCCCGCTTTTATCGATGCAGCTTCATCGGTTGGCCTGGAAAGTGAGCCGACCAACGGAGCACCCAAACGACCGAACGGACAAAACAGTAAGCCACAATTGGGCTCGCCACATGAGATTAAGTCAGTGCATCCTGAACAGGCGGTCGTGGATCAACTCGATATCAGCCATTCCAGTCTGGAACGCCATCGCGAGCTTGGCTTTGCAGTGGCTCACGTGCTGCCAGCGAAAGGTGTTTTCCGGGGCGAGTCTGCAGCCATCCTGTTGCGTGAAGCGCCCGCAAATCAATTGATTCTGGTGGATCGATTAAGCCAGGTGATCGCACTCGAAACTTCCAGTTTTATGGCACGGCAATATCCATCGTCGTCCATCGGCGCAGTAGCCGCAGTACGCCAGACCTTGCTGGACGCTCAGCGGCAACTGATCTGGACCGAACGCTATGCAGCCGACCCGACGGGTATGAGCCATCCCGAGTACCGAGCCTCCGACGCGCCTTTGCTGGCAATTCTGCGCGGTGATCGTCCGGTGATATTTGTATCACGGGCAGGCCTTGACCCAGGACGCTTCAACACATTCGCAACTGAATTTGGGCTTCGCGCAATGACCGTTGCAGAAGGACTCACCCATCATCTGGATGATTTGCGGGCTGCTGATATGCCGATTTTGATGCCGCTGGAACTGCCGGAAAAACCAGAACTGGATAGTACAGACGATACCTATGAAACAAGCCTGCAAGAGTTGCAGGCAGTGGTGCGCGCACCAGGCTTACCGGCGGCACTCGCAGCAGCCGATATTGAATTTGCTTTCGTAACTGCAGGGATGAAAAGTACCCGGGATTTTTCCGGCAACCTTGCAGCAGTGATCGAAGCCGGCCTCACACCGGAACAGGCACTTGCAGCTGTCACGACCATCCCGGCCCGGTTGCTCGGTCTGCAACGCATACTGGGCACAATCGAACCGGGCAAGCAGGCTAATTTACTGATCGTCGAAGGCGAACTGTTTACAGACAAACCAGCTCTGCGGCATTTATTCGTGGACGGCTATCACGAGGAAATTGAGGCGAAAGAATCTGTTGGTGACCCGAATGCGGTAGTCGATCCACGCGGTACCTGGGAAATCCGCACCGAGGTCATGGGCCGCGGCTCAGAATCGACCTGGGAAATCACCGGCAGCAAAGATAATTATCGCGGCTTCAGCGACAGCAGCCGCGCCGGTAAACGGCTGTTCAAGAGCATAAGCCTGAGCGGTAACGCACTGACAGTCGTCAGTGAAACACCCCGTGGCGAAATCGACATTACGGTCGTCATAACCGGGGAATCGCTTGAAGGCGAAACCATGATGGAATCACCACGCGGTTCAGCCAAGATGAGCATAGAAGGGCGCCGGATTACCGGTCCGGAGGGTGACGAACAATGAACAACAAACCCAGCAAGCAAAACCTGGAGAATAACCAACCAGGCAAAATTCATGCGCTGATATGCGCTTGTATCATCCTCTTCGCGGCGGCGGCGCCAGCCTACAGCGACATGGATATTTCTCAAGCGCTGCAGTTGTCGCCTTACCCGATGCCGGAAGCATCGCCCGGGCGTGTACTGATTCAGAATGCTACGGTCTGGACGCTGGAAAATGACGGCATCCTTGAGAACACGGATCTACTCATCGAAGATGGCAGGATTGCCAGAATTGGCCCTGAACTGAACGCTCCGAGCGGGGCGTTGATAATCGACGCAACCGGCAAACACGTTACGCCTGGCATTATTGACGCACACAGTCACAGTGCAACTGAAGACCTCAACGTTAATGAAGGTGTTTACAGCGTCAGTGCTGAGGTACGGATACGCGACATCCTCGACCCGCGTTCTGCGGATATCTACAAACAACTGGCCGGTGGCGTCACGGCTATTCATGTGCTGCACGGTTCTGCCAACACCATTGGTGGCCAGAACATCATCATCAAACTGCGCTGGGGAGCTGAAACTCCGGATGATCTTGTGTTTGCAGACGCGCCGCCCACCATCAAGTTCGCACTCGGCGAGAACGTCAAGCGGTCTGCATTTGCCGGTGCCGGGTTCGGCCGCAACCGGGATGCGCGCTATCCCGCCACCCGCATGGGTGTGGCGGCACTGATCCGCTCAAGTTTTGAGCGGGCAGTCCGGTACCGCGAAGCATGGCAGCGTTATGACGGTCTATCCAGACGTCAGCAACGCCGGGAAGCACCGCCACGGCGTGACCTGCAACTCGAAGCGCTGGTCGAGGTTCTGGAAGGTACCCGTTTCGTGCATACCCACGCGTATCGTGCAGACGAAATCCTGATGCTGATGCGGGTCGCTGACGAAATCGGTTTCAAGGTTAATACATTTCAGCACGTACTGGAGGGTTATAAGGTTGCTGATGAAATGGCTGCGCATGGCGCCAGCGGCTCTACCTTTTCGGACTGGTGGAGCTATAAGATGGAAGCCTACGATGCGATTGCCTACAACGCGGTGATGATGGAACAGCGTGGAGTACTGACCAGCCTGAACTCGGATGACAGCAACCTGGCCCGCCGTCTGAACTACGAAGCCGCCAAAATGCAACGCTACGGCGGACTGAATCCCGAGAATGCCCTGGCCATGGTTACCATCAACCCTGCACGCCAGTTGCATATCGAAGATCGTGTCGGCTCATTAGCTACGGGCAAGGATGCCGACATTGTGATCTGGAGTGGCGATCCGCTGAGCGTGTTTACTATCGCCGAGACAACCTTTGTAGACGGCCAGGTTCGATTCAGCCGGGATACTGATCTCGCGCATCGGAAGCAGGTAACGATCGCACGTGAAGTACTGATTGCCGATGTCAAAGGTGATTCCGCATCATCCGCTGATGAAAACAAAGCCGATGAAACCGAGGACTTGATCAACCCGCCGGCACAACAAGCCAATTATCAGTTCTCACCCTATGCGCCGAGACAACCTGCTGCGATCGTCGGCGCAACCGTACACACGATGGAAGGCAAGACCATTGCGAATGGCGTAGTCATCTTTGCGCAAGGCCGGATCACCACGGTCGGCGCTGCCGACACGCCGTTGCCAGCCGGGGCAGAACGTATCGATGCAAGCGGCAAGCATCTGTGGCCGGGTATCATCCACACCAACACCGTACTGGGTATCAGCGAAATTGACAGCGTGGCCGGTTCGGTCGACGTCGCCGAAACCGGTGATGTGAATGCCGATGCCGACGTGTCGCTGGCCGTTAATGCGGCCAGTGAACACTTCCCGGTGGCCCGCTCCGGCGGCATCACGCACGCAGTGGTCGTACCCCGCGGTGGTACGGTTGCCGGCACCAGTGCGGTACTACGCACAGATGGCTGGACCTGGGAAGAAATGACCGCAGTGCGTAACCAGTCCCTGGTGGTACGCTGGCCCGATGTAATCCCCGCTCGCTACGCCGCATTTATGGGCGGACCCAAGTCCCTGGCCGACCGTAAAAAAGAATCCGACGAGCTCATTAAAAAACTGGATGAGCTATTGGATGCCGCCAGGGCCTACCACAAGGCTGTCACTGAAATGCAGGAGGCCGGCCGGCCCGTGGAATACGATCCACAACTCGACGCCTTGCAGCCGGTAATCTCGGGAGCAAGACCCTTGTGGGTATCGGCATCGGACAAACATGCCATGAAAGCTGCGATTGAGTGGGCTGCATCGCAAGAACTGCGGCTAGTCATCACGGGTGCGAAGGATGCCTACCTGATTACGGATCTGCTGGCCCGTCACCAGGTACCGGTCGTACTGCCCAGCATTGCCGGCGACCCACCCCGCGAGGATGACCCGTACGATGCTTTATATACACTCCCCGCAAAACTGGAGGCTGCCGGGATACCCTTCGCGATCGCCAGCGGCACACGATCCGGCGGATCATCCAATGCACGCCACCTGACATTATTTGCCGGCCTTGCTGCAGCCCATGGACTGGACAAAGAGGCTGCCTACCGATCCATAACCCTGTATCCGGCACAGATGCTTGGGCTGGACCATGTGCTGGGCTCCATCGCGGTAAACAAGAGCGCGAGTTTCGTGCTGACCAACGGCGACCTGCTTGAACCGGGCACGACGATCGAACAAGTCTGGATAGATGGCATCAAACCGTCGATGGATGATGTGCAAAAAGCCGCCTATAGAAAATGGGGCGCCCGCCCGCAACGCCGCATCAAACAATAGCTTATGACCGAAAGGCGGGAGAGCAGTTTGCTCTCCCGCCTGCCGGCCAGCATCTCTCAATAAAAGCATGCCGGTAACATGCTGAGCTGCAAACTCCAGTAAATCTGATTGCAAACAAACTGTGAAACTCGTCACACAGAAAAACCTATTAGACTGAACAGATACTATTAAGTTAATTCAACTTGTGCCGATAAGAGTCGTGGTAGTGAATAAACCCTCACTTTAGCTAAGGATTTATCGTGATAGATACAAGTTTATCGGTAGCCACATCTCTGCAGGCCCGGATCACAACGGCGGCGACTCTCCCACCGGTTATCAAATTAACCGACACGGATCACGTCGAACATGCTGAGCATGAGCACACTAAAGTCACCCAGTTTGACAATACAGATGCCATACGTCTGCTCACGAAAGAGGTTTTTCATTCACTGGTTAAGGAGCACGGCCCGGAACTTTCGGTCGCCGATGACCTGGGGTTCGCGCCGCCGGATGATCCGGATCAGACCAGCCTGCACTTAGCGGGCGCAGTCCGCGGACTCCTGGGCACACCGTCATCAAGTCCTGACTCAACCGCTGCACCAGTAGACAGCCAGCAAGTGACTGCCGGTATTGAGGCGGGCTACCAGGAAACAGTACGTTTACTGGCTCAGAAGGGACCTGTTCCAACAGACCTGCAAATCGAACTACAGCAGTCGCGTGATTTTGCCCTGGCCGCAGTAGCCGAGACCGTCATAGCCGGAGATCCTGCAGCAGCAGGAACTGCCGTTACGGATCCTGCCGCAGCTGGCGAAACGGCTAGTGCAGAAGTTGTCAGCCTGGCCAGCAAGGCAACGGCCAGTCGTTCAGCTGTCATCACCGTAACAACACAGGACGGTGATACTGTCGACCTGCAAATCAGCATCGAACGTACCGCCCAGGTCTCAGCTGCAATGATCGATGGCAGCGATGGAACCGCAGCTTCACTACAGAGTGATCAAGCTCGTGATTTCCAATTCAGCCTGAATGTGGCGGGTGAACTCGATCGCGGTGAAACAAAAGCAATCCGCAAACTGTTTCATAAGATCAAGAGTGTTCTGCATAAGTTTGCGAAAGCTGACTATGGCAAAGCCATTGAGAAATTTGCCAAGTTAAAACTCAACACAGAACAGTTGGCAAACGTTGCCATGGATCTATCGAGCTCACGCTCAATCACTGTAGCCGGCCTCTACGCGGCAGCAGCAACACCGTTACCGAGCACCGATGCAACTACAACTGATGTTGCAGCGCCTGTTCCGGCCGGTACCAGCGACGTACCTGCCGCCGGGCCGGCTGCACCGGTTCCCGCCACGCCCAATCAATCCGTCGCGACAGCAGTTCATCTGGCAACCAACCGTTCGATAACATTCAGCCCGAATAGCTTCTCCCTGCAGCAGACTGCTGAAGCAGCTTACAATCACACCTCAGCAGTCACAGCTCAGACTGCACCTCCGGCTGCAGATGATCCCGGTCAGGCTGTAGTCGATCTTGCTGAACTACTCGAGCCTTTCGTTAACCTGTTCAAAGACATGCTTAACAACACACACTTTTCGAAGCCAGGCGACCTGATTGCCGGGTTGACGGCTGCATTAGTTGATCTGCAGGCCAGCCTGGTTCCAGCCGATACCGATGGCGATTCTGATCCTTCAGTCCCCGCCCCTGCCGATACTGATCCTGCTGCTCCCACCGGTGGTAATACCACTAACACTGACAGCCTCGTAGCTTTGGCAACACTGCTACAGGACTTCATGGGCGCACTGGACAATGGCCATGACAAACACCATCACGATCATGACCACCATCACCATCACGATGATCACCACAAGATTTCCGATCATGGGGGTGACGACGATCAACCACTCAGTGTTGAATTGGGCGAACAGCACGACGACGACTAAATCTGCAGCGCCAACACCTGTAATTCGACAACTCGGCTGACGTAGCAGGTATCTCCAGCGTTGCCTGCTGCCCTATGCAGCTGACCACACTACCCTGATCCTTGTAACTACCCCGCAGCACCTTTCAAAGGCGTTGCGGGGTGTTATCTGATAATTGCCAACCGGGTCCTCAGTCAGGCATCCAGCACTCCATCAAGGTAGAATTGTAAATTCCCGGGGGAGATAAGAATGAGAATTCATCAATGGCTGGTCTTGATAACTGTCCTGCTGCACCTCACAGCCTGGGGAGCAACCCGACCAAATGTACTCCTGATCATCACCGACAATCAGAGTCCGGGGCTACTCGGTGCTTATGGTAATCATGACATTCTGACTCCGAATATTGATCAGCTCGCCGCAGAAGGCCTGCTGTTCGAACAGGCTTACGCGACAAGCGGCGTATGCTCGCCAACCCGGGCCACTTTGCTGACCGGATTGCTGCCGTCTCAAACCGGCGTACACAATGGTCTGCCCGGACAATACACTGTAGAAGACTGGTCAGCGATCGAGGAGTTCCGGAACCTGCCGCAAACCCTTGCGGATGCCGGTTACCGCACCGGCATGGTCGGCAAGTATCATCTTGGCGATTATGCCAGGGCTCAGCTGGGGTTTGATTTCTGGACAACCTTTCGCGCCGGCCATACCGAGAGCTTTGTTGACGTAGAGGTAATGGACAACGGTAAAACCCTGAACATCGCTGATCTGGATATGCACATTACCGACTACTGGACCCAAAGGTCGGTAGATTTCATCGCACAACAAACCACGAATCAGTCCTTTTTCCTGATGCTGTCCTACAATGGCCCTTATATTTTACCGCCGACGGTCAACGAACCGCCGACCAACCGACATGCAGACTACTACGCAAATAACCCCCCGGCGATGCCACAGTTTCCGGTGCACTCATATTTACGCGAGTGGGCCAAGACATCACGCAGACCGGTAAAAGTTGCTGGCGGCACCTACCCCTAGGCAGCCATAGATGCGCTGAATAACCAGCAGGCAATGAATACGATTGCTTCAGAAATGACCATGGTCGATGACGGCATCGGCGTAGTGCTCAAGGCGTTGGAACAAAAAGGTCTGGCCGACAACACACTGGTCGTGTTCATGTCCGATCAGGGCTCGGCATATGGTCAGCTTGGCCTGTGGGGCAATAGCTCATGGGGCGCACCTGCACCAGCCTACCGGGCCAACATGCAGATTCCGCTCATCTTCCGTCACCCGGGCAGGGTGCCGGCCGGACAAACCAACACGTTACTGATTGACGAGTTTGATCTGTTCCCCACCCTGCTGGAGTACCTGGATCTCGCTGATCTTCAAATTGCCAATACTCCGGGCCGGAGTTTTGCACCCGCACTACGCGGCAAAAGCATAGAGTGGGATGACACGGTCTTTTTCGAGTACATAGACACTCGTGTGATCCAGACTCGTGATTGGAAATATACAAAACGTTTTCTGGCATCCCCCAATGAACTTTACAACCTGACGCAGGACCCGGGTGAGACTCACAATTTGGCAACCGATCCGGACCATCGAGCCATCATGCAACAACTTGATACACAGTTGACCGAATTTTTCGATCGCTTTGCTGATCCACGTTTTGATATCTGGCATGGCGGCACAGCCAAGGCAACCCTGTTTTACGGTGGCCGCAATAACCGCTTTTCAGATCATTTCCCCGACTGGACACCACCTGTCATTGAAAAAGCCACACCATTCAGAGATGCAGATACCCCTTAATCTTCAATAATCCCTGGCCCGGAAGGCTGCCAGTCAGAATCACATCTCAAGCCACTCCCACAGGGAGATAGCAGGGAACATGACCAAACCCATTTTCGTGGCTAATGGCTAGCGGGGGAGGCACCACCGGATGTATCGTCCCGTTAGAGTTGGTGCAGGCCCGATCGCGTTGGTATCATCGTGCCGGCAGCATGGACGGAGGGGGGAAATCGTCGGTGCCCGCATAACAAGAATTTCCACAGGAGCCTTACATCATGAGTATCACTCGCACGTTGCAGGTCACCATCATTACTCTTACTGCGTTATTGCTAGCAGCTACCGGCTGGGCCGAAGCAAAACCGGATGCCACCGCAGAATCGGTTAAGAGCAAAGAACTGCCGGTACACATAATTCCAAATATTCCGACTGCGGCCGAAGCCTATTACGCGCCGGATGACTATCACCTGATTGCCCAGACGCAGGATTCGGATGCTCAAAGCCCGGAAGGCAAGCGCATCGGTGGCGCACTGACTTACATTTTCACCGACGATGGTAAATTCTCCCGAAGAATTAATGATCACGGTCAGGATGCGTGCTCATATTTTTTCCCGGACCAGCAACGTATCGTCTGGACATCTACCAAGGACCGTATGAACATGCCGCTGGGTGACTGGGCCAACCAGGATGATTACCCTCAGGGCGCTGAGCTATACACCTCGGACCTTGAGGGCAACGATATAGTCCGGCTAACGAATAATGAATACTACGAGGCTGAAGTCTCTATCTCACCGAACGGTGAGTGGGTTGTATTTGGCCGCCAGATCGACGGCAACATGAACCTGTGGCGCATAAGGCCCGACGGCAGCGATGAACAGCAAATCACCTTTACCGAAGACTGGCAGCCGGGTGCACCGTTTTATCTGCCCGACAATGAGACCATCATGTTCCGTGCCTGGCGCCGCAGCGAATACGGCAAGGTCAGACCAACGCCGATGACTGTGTTCACAATCAAACAAGACGGCACCGAATTAACCCAGCGTACTTTTGACAGTGACATGAACTGGGCGCCCTACCCGGCATCCGATGGACGTCATTATGTGTTTGTAAAAATTGTCGAGGGAAATAACTGGGAAGTCTTTCTCGGCGATCTGGCCGGCGGCGACCCGGTACGGTTAACGTACAGCCCGGGTTTTGACGGACTGCCTTCATTGTCGAAAAACGGCGAAAAAATGCTTTTCGCCCGCAGCGTTACCGGTCGCAACAATCTGGCCACCTATATCATGGATATGACCTCGTTTGACCTTGGCCCGGATGCCTACAAGGGCATTCCGGAAACCAAAAAACCAGCTGACCCGGTATTGGTCACCGATTTCAACGTAAACTAGTTACGGCTACCAAACAGAACAGTTTCTGGCAGAGAACAAGATTCGAACAATACCCGCGCAGGGAGGAGACAAACAATGCGTACCATTATTGATTCAACCGTACGAACACTCTTATTAGGTGGAATACTCTCTACATTAACCATGGTGATTACGGGTTGTGGCGGCGAAACTCCACCGACAACTAATGACACTGCTTCGGCACCGGCTGCGCAACAACCCGCTCCAGAGGCCTCGGCCCCGGATGCCCTGACTGAAGGAAAAGAACTGCCCGTTCGCCCGATCCCGAATGTACCGAGTAATGCCGAAGCCTACTATGCGCCCGACAACCTGCACGTCATAGCACAGACCCAGGATCCGGATGCACTGAAAGCCGAAGGCCGGCATTCCGGTTCTCTGACTTATACCTTCACCGACACCGGTGAAAATATCCTGCGCATCAATGATCATGGTCAGGATGCATGTTCCTTCTTCTTCCCGGAAGGCAATCGCCTGATCTACACATCAACACGAGACAATATGGATATGCCGGTCGGCAACTGGTCTGATTCCAAGGATTATCCGCAAGGTGCCGAGTTGTATATCGCCGATCTTGACGGCTCAAATGTCAAGCGACTCACTGACAACGAGTACTATGAAGCGGAAGTCTCGGTATCTCCCGACGGCAAGTGGATCGTATTCGGCCGTCAGATCGAAGGCGAGATGGACCTGTGGCGCATGCGCCCGGATGGCAGTGATGAAGAGCAAATCACCTTTACCAAGAACTGGCAGGAAGGCGCGCCATTTTACCTGCCCGACAGCGAGACCATCCTGACACGGGCCTGGAAACGCAGCGATGTCGAGGCCGGCGCAAGGCCGACACCAATGACCGTATCCACGGTGAACGCCGAGACCAAGGATATCATCCAGCGCACCTTTGATGGCGACATGAACTGGGCACCCTACCCGGCTCCGGATGGTCGGCACTATGTGTTCGTACGTATCGTCGAGAACAACAACTGGGAAGTGTTTCTCGGTGACCTCGCCGGTGGCGACCCGGTTCGGCTGACCTTTAATGAAGGCTTCGATGGTTTCCCGTCACTATCACCGGATGGCACAAAAATGCTGTTCGCACGTAGCACCGGGGATGGTTTCATGTCGGGCCTGACGACTTTTGTCATGGACGTGTCATCGCTGAACCTGGGGCCGGAAAACTGGACCGGTAGCGTACCCGCAATTACGCCCCCGGAATAAACCAGTCACATCAGATAATGACAGGTGCTGATGCGCCCCTGACTCAGAAAAAAACGACATCTGCTTCATGCCGGTCCAAAGACCACAACGATTCATATTACGGGTGATCGGATTTGCGCCGTCGGCAACAGACTCACGCAACCAACTGCCACGACGACAATCGAAGCGCACGGCCTGACCGTCATGCCCGGACTGATCGACAGTCACGTCCATCTCTTTCCGATGGGGTCAACCACAGGAATCGACAGTGACGCAGCACTGAAACAATACATTCGTGACGAACTCCCCGCGCGACTGCACGATTACCTCGAACATGGTGTAACCACCACGCTACCTGGTGCAGGCACGGGTATTGCAGCATCAACAGTCTCAGCCATGGGAGAAGAATAATGAAAGTATTCGCAGCCGCTATGCTGGCCATACTATTTGCAACGACCACTATGGCGCAGCCCGCGGGACCCCGCGGTTCGCGCCAGGTTATGCCGGATCATTACATCCTGATCCATGCCGGGACCCTGCTCGCGATACCGGGCAAGCCGCCAAACAGCCAAATGACTATTGTGGTTAAAAATGATCGGATTGATCGGATCGTAACCGGTTTCATAACCATGGATGAGGTCGGCGCACCGGCAGGAGCCGATTTCGAAGTTATCGACCTGTCCGACAGGTTTGTACTGCCCGGCCTGATGGACTCCCACGTACATCTGGCCCACCAACCCTCGCGGGGGCGCCGTCGTGTGCAACGCGGCGACTGGGATACCCCCACTCCCGCACAATTGGCCATCAATGCAATAATTTATGCCCGCCGCAACCTGGCAGCCGGATTTACCACAGTTCGTGATGTGGGTTCCAACGATCAGTCCGTGTTTGCCGCGCGTAATGCGATTAACGCAGGACGAATGATCGGCCCACGAATCCTGGTATCCGGTTCTGCGCTGGCCGTGACCGGCGGCCACGGTGACTCAATTTCGATCAAGGACACCGGCCATCCCGGCGCACGCCTCGCGGATGGAACCTGTGATGGACCGATAGAGTGCCGCAAAGCGGTACGTTACCAATTCAAGCTTGGCGCAGATCTTATCAAGTTCACTTCGACGGGCGGATTTGGCTCGAACACAGCGCTGGAACCGCAGCTGTTCAAGGATGAAATCCAGGCCATCGTCGCAACTGCACATCTCCTGGGCATGAAAGCTACGACCCATGCCTATTCTGCAGTTGCCATCAAGGATGCCATTCGTGCCGGTGTCGATTCTATCGAGCATGGCTTTCTGCTCGATGACGAAGCAATCAGGATGATGAAGAAGAATGGTGTATGGCTGGTGCCGACAATTTCGGCCAGCTATCCCCCGCCCATCTTCAACCTGCCCGATCCGCCCTCGGTGAAGTTACGTAACAAGCACCGTGCCTTTGAACGGGCCTATGCGGCCGGTGTAAAGATTGCATTTGGTACGGATGCCGGTACTTTTAAACACGGTACTAATGCAAAGGAATTCGAACTGATGGTGGGATTTGGCATGTCTGAGATGGACGCAATCCACACGGCGACAGTCTCGACGGCCAGTTTGTTCGGCATCGATGCAGATACAGGGACGCTGGAAGCCGGCAAGCTGGCTGATCTCATTGCTATAAACGGTGATCCTTTAAACGACATCTCCGCACTTCGGGATATTGATTTCGTAATGAAAAGCGGTGCAGTCGCAAAACGGAACGGCCAGATGACGGAACCGTTTACTTATTAACTGCAATAATCGAAATCCTGTCAGACAGAACTCTGCCGGAGTCAATGCAGAAAGCACCCACAGGCGTGTTTTCCGGCCGCTCGCACAGCAAGTTTCCTGACAGGTATAGCTGCGATCATTACCTTTTGTTTTTGCGCTGCAGTCGGTGCCTTCTTAGTCGCCATGATAATTCCCCTCTTGCCATGTAAGAAACGGCTTAACATTATCAGATGCATTAACATTGGCTAAATTTTTTAATGAAAGAACATATACGTAACCCAATAGCGTAAAACGAAGTAATTATTTTTAAGGATTTCCATAAAATAATATTAATGATTACTCGAATAAATAATCTTCCAGGGCAAAAGAAAATTAAAACCAACGCTACCATGGCAGAGAGCGCCGATCTTCATGAACTGTATGAGTCAGCCGTGATGTCCGAACCATCGGGACGCCCCCGGTGGATGTCGTCGGTGCTTTTAATTTTAGTTACCGGATCTTTCAGACACGTACTGAAATGCTATGTTATTTCAAAACCGTCTATGAACACCTGGGCCCGGAAGGCGTGTTCTTTCTGGATGCTTTCGGCGGGTACAGCGCTCCGAAAGAAGTAAAAGAGGAAATGACTTTCAAAGGCTTTACTTATGTGTGGGACCAGGCCAGATACTATCCGGTCACCGGTATTATGCAGACACATATCCATTTCAAGTTTCCAGACGGGTCAAAGCTTCAAAAAGCCTTTAGCTATGAGTGGCGACTGTGGACACTTCCCGAATTGCATGAACTGTTACTGGAAGCAGGATTTCACAACCCAACAATCCGCTTTCAATACTTCGATGACGACGGAGAAGGCCTGGGGATCTGGTACCCGGACACACATGGTCAGGCCAGCAGTACATGGATCGCTAACATTACAGCTGAGATCTGACACCTGATCCGATTTAACATACAGCAACTCTTCCAATTTGAAAGTATCGCGGAAAACAAAACTGTTACAATCCTGTCAAAATGACGGGATAGTCTTTATGACATAACAAGTCAGCCGTGTATGCGGCTTATACCATGTTACTTCGAGCTTCTAATCGCCGGGCAACAGCAGGTTACAAAGCAATTCTGTTTAATATAACCAGTTTACATAATCATCTTTTTCTCTTGCGGACAAGTGAGTATTTCCTGCCCGGCTGTTATAATTGCCGCAGAAGTATAAGCCTATAATTTCTTGAGTAATTCCAAGCATGAACAAACCCTGCCCGAAGTTTTTAAATCTCGGTTTTGCTGTTACGCTATTTTTATTCAGCGCCTTGCCAGCCCATGCTGATTACAAGGCTGATGTTGGCTACACCGCGCTGGAATCAGAACTGGGCACTGGCATACCAGACGGAAGCGGAGTTCCGGTAAGTCA
>NZCC01000076.1 GCA_002688175.1 Chromatiales bacterium | reverse complement strand
CTTTTTTTTGGCTGGGGGACCAGGATTCGAACCTGGGTTGGCGGAGTCAGAGTCCGCAGTCCTACCGCTAGACGATCCCCCAATCCTGTCGACAACCGACCTTACCGGGGTTGGGTCCGGTTAGCGCTTCGAGTACTGTGTCGCGCGGCGTGCCTTGCGTAAACCTACTTTCTTGCGCTCAACTTCACGGGCGTCACGGGTGACAAATCCGGCTTTGCGCAAGCTCGAGCGTAAACTTTCATCGTAGGCCATCAGTGCCCGGGTCAATCCATGGCGAATCGCACCAGCCTGACCTGTAGTTCCGCCGCCATGAACCCGAACGGTGATATCAAACTTATCGCCAAGCTCAGTAAGATCGAGAGGTTGTCGCACAATCATGCGCGCCGTCTTGCGCCCGAAAAAAGTATCGAGAGATTTCTTGTTGACGGTAATACTGCCGGTTCCCGGTCGCAGATAGACTCTTGCAGTCGAGGATTTACGTCGGCCAGTGCCATAAAAAATATCAGTTGCCATAGATAATTATCCGTTCAGATGTCCCATTCAGATTTCCAGCGGCTGCGGTTGCTGCGCCGTGTGGTCGTGGTCAGGCCCGCTGTAAACCCGCAGTTTCTTGAGCATTGCTGCACCAAGCTTGTTCTTCGGCAGCATACCCTTGACGGCCTTCTGGATGACAAGTTCGGGTGATTTTGCCATCAGGTCCTCAAGGTTGATCGACTTCAGGTTGCCGATATATCCGGTGTGATGATAGTAAATCTTGTCCTTAAGCTTGTTACCGGTTACACGAATCTTGGCTGCGTTAACAACCACGATGTAGTCCCCGGTATCAACGTGCGGAGTAAACTCAGGCTTATGCTTACCGCGTAATCGAGTAGCGATTTCGGTTGCCAGACGGCCCAGCGTACGACCGGTGGCATCTACCAGGTACCAACCATGCTCGACTTCAGCAGGCTTAGCGGAAAATGTGCTCATTATTATTAAATCCATCTATGCGCCCGCAGGTGAAGCAGGGACGCGGAAAAGGCGGCGATTTTACTGACGTTGACCGGGTTTTTCAATGATTTAGCGGAACTTGCGCCTCACCCGGATCAAAACAGGTACTCCAGGGAAATTGAGGCAAAGGTGTCTGTCTTGTCCTTGCCATCCGCTACATCCGAGTTATGCTTGACGGTATAGCCGAGAACCGTAGACAGCGCACCAATAATGCCGGCACTCAACTCTGTCACAGACTCCGTATATGTGTTACTAGAACCAGATGCGACACTCAATTTCTGGGTAAATATCGAGTTCTCGCTGACTGCCCATTTGTAGTTGCCCGATATCCGCACGACCGCTTCATTTACGCGGGTCTTGTTAATCGTACCGACCGGCGCAGGCGGTGCCGGAGGCACCTCCACGGCCACAGATTGACTTGCGCCAGCACTAAATTCACCGTTCAGCTCGTGCCTGTCGGTGCTGATAAACCGCTGGCCGATACCGGCAGTCTCAAATATCTGCTGATCGTAACCGCTGAACCGGTCTTTGTTGTAATCCACCAATCCAAACAGGTACGTCCGTGCCGACAGGTCGAATTTACCCTCATAAGCCGCTTTGTAAGACTCTGCAGTCGTATCCTCGTCCTCAGACTTACCCAGCGCCTTGACCAGCAACGCATGGTGCCAGCGCTCCTGGTCCCAATTAACGTTGGCTTTGCCGGTGAATGACGTGCTCTCGGTATTACCACTGACGGACAGAAAGCCCAGCGCAATGCTGCCCGACCACGGACCCTCCGGCTCTTCATCTGCCAAGGCCTGCATCTGGATAACGATTGTTAAGGCCATCAGGATGACCCGGAGTTGCAAATTGAACATATGGTGCTTCTATCCGTCAAAAAGATAGCGATGCTATAATATTTGTGGTCAGGAATGTGACAGATCTCCCGCAAAAAGTGTGCATCACGATCGCTTCAATTTGTCATATACGGTCCGATTTACTCTGATTTTGAGACTCTTGTCACAAATTCAATTGAACTCTTTGCATCTTATGTTGAAATCAGTATTAATCACGGTTGGATTTTAGGGGAGTGAAAGTTGCCATGGGTAATAGTGGAAAAACTGCCAGCGATATACCTACTATCAATCGGTTTCTGACCTACTGTCGGGTACGCACTGTACCCGCCAAGACTGTGATGATTCATGCCGGTGATGTGCCAGACAGTCTGTACTACATCACATCCGGTTCAGTCGAAGTCATGATCGAGGACGAAGATGGTAATGAGATGGTTCTCGCCTATCTCAACAAGGGCCAGTTCTTCGGTGAAATGGGATTGTTCCATGATCAACCGGCACGTAGCGCCTGGGTTCGCACCCGCGTCGCATCAGAAATTGCTGAAATGACGTATCCCCGCTTTCGACAAATTGCCAGCGAAAGTCCCGGCCTCGTATTTGAATTAGCCACTCAACTCGCCACGCGCCTTGACCGTACCAACCGTAAGCTTGGCGACCTTGCATTCGTCGACGTAACCGGACGGGTCGCTCACGCGATCATGGATCTGTGTAACGAACCTGATGCAATGACTCACCCCGACGGCATGCAGATCAAGGTCAGCCGCCAGGAACTGAGCCGTCTTGTAGGCTGCTCCAGAGAAATGGCCGGCCGGGTACTTAAAGTGCTTGAGGAACAGGGTCTGGTCTCGGCCAGCGGTAAAACGATCGTCGTCTATAACGCCCGTCCACAACAGACCATCAGAGCTGTCTCGCGGTAGCGCGACAGCGGCCGAATCAACCGTCAGCGGCAGCTATCTGGTTGCGTAATTCAGCGATCGTCAACGCATAATCATCTGCGTTGAAAATGGCTGAGCCGGCAACAAACATATCGGCTCCAGCTGCCGCAATCCGGCGAATATTTTCCGGCTTGACGCCACCATCAACTTCAAGGCGAATCGTCTCGTCACCGCCACGTGCCAATGCGTCGATGCGGGTACGAATCTTGCTGAGCTTGTCGAGACTCGAAGTGAGAAATGCCTGACCGCCAAAACCCGGATTGACAGACATAACGAGCACCAGGTCGATCTTCTCCAGGGTGTAGTCGAGACACTGCAGTGACGTCGCCGGGTTTAACGCGATACCCGGCTTGCAACCAAGTTCACGAATCAGCCCGATCGTACGATCGACATGTTCCGTCGCCTCCGGGTGAAAACTGATGTAAGTCGCGCCGGCATTAGCAAAATCGTGTACCAGACGGTCTACAGGGCGCACCATGAGGTGAACATCGATCGGAGCCTCTATTCCATGGTTGCGTAATGCGTGGCAGACAAGCGGCCCGACAGTCAGGTTCGGGACATAATGATTATCCATAACATCGAAATGAATAACATCGGCACCAGCGGACAGTACCGCTTCAACCTCTTCGCCGAGACGGGCGAAATCAGCCGATAGTATCGATGGGGCGATCAGAACATCACGCACAACTAAACTCCCTGATGATGATTGTTGCGAATAATAGCCCGAAAGTTATGCAGATCGGGGTTGAATTTCAGTTGTGGGTGCTCTTTTCACTTGATACTACGGTGTTCTTTGATGACCTCGTAGGCAGCACGAATTTCACGCGTCCGTTCCTTGGCGACTTCCATCATTGAATCGGGCAACCCTTTTGCCACCAGTTTGTCCGGGTGATGCTGGTTCATAAGCCGCCGGTAGGCAGTTTTGACTTCCTTATCGGTTGCCGTCGATTCGATGCCCAGCGCCTGGTACGCCGCCGTCAGATCCTCTGCATGTGACTGGCGGGCAAAACCCTGGCCAAAACTACGTTGCGCACGCAGCAAGGCCTCGAGTTGCGCAAGCGCGACGCGGCCAACACCGAGGAGATCCGCGATGCGCCACAATACAGCTCGTTCCTCCGTGGTGATACTGCCCTTGCTTAGTGCAATCTCAAGCTGAATCTCAAGAAAGGCCTGGATCAATTCGGGCTGACGGCCGCAGGCCTGGCGCAACCTGCTGACTCGCGGATCGATATCCGTATCCGGCTGCTTGCCCTCGGTAAACAAATTGATCGCATGCCGCACTGCCTCGGGGCGCAATTGCATGCGATGCATGACACCACGCGCAGCCTGAATTTCCTCCTCGGTCACCCGACCATCGGCCTTGGCCACGTATCCCATGACGAGGAAAGTAGTCTCGAAGAATACGGCCTGACGCTCAGCAGCGGAGAATCGGCCGGCCCCGCCCGACTGGCCGAGCCGGTCGCCGATACTCGGCCCCCGGTCAAATTGGTGGCCAATGAAGGCTCCAATTGCAACGCCAATCAATTTGCCGACGGAAACGACGAAACCAAGTGCCGCGCCGACCAGTTTCCCGGCCCAATTCATGCGGATGACCTATTTTCAAAACATATTTTCACGATCGGATCAGCTAGCGGTAGAATACCCAACTTTTGCAGCGGAGCTGCGGGTTCATAATGTCTACAGAAAAACAGATGCTGGATGTATTGTTCGAATCAAGATTGTCGGGACTCACTCGCATAAGTCAAGGCAAGGTTCGTGACATGTATGCAGTCAATACCAACCATTTGCTGATCGTGACCTCGGATCGCCTGTCTGCATTTGACGTCGTATTACCGGACCCGATCCCGGGCAAGGGGGCCGTACTGAACGAATTAACCGACTTCTGGATGGACAAGACCCGCGCCATCGTCGGCAACCACATGACTGACGTTAAGCTTGAATCGGTCATAACCGATCCTGACGAACGCGCGTCGATTGCCGCCCGTGGCACAATTGTAAAACGCCTGACACCACTTCCAATCGAGGCCGTCGTACGAGGCTACCTGATCGGATCGGGATGGAAGGATTATCAGGCAACCGGGACAGTCTGCGGTATCGATCTGCCAGCGGACCTGCAGTTGGCAGAAAAATTACCGGAACCGATTTTTACGCCGGCGACCAAAGCAGAACTCGGCGAGCATGATGAAAATATCAGCTATACCGAAGTCGAAGCTTTGATCGGTGCAGAATTGGCTGCACAAGTCAGATCACTATCGCTCGAAATATATTCGCTCGGTGCCGCCCATGCAGCCGAACGCGGCATCATCGTCGCCGATACAAAATTTGAATTTGGACTCGATGATGACGGCACACTGCATCTGATAGATGAAGTTCTGACCCCGGATTCATCACGCTTCTGGCCGGCGGACGAATACAGGGTGGGCAGCAGCCCGCCGAGTTTCGACAAACAATTTGTTCGCGACTATCTGGAAACACTTGACTGGGACAAGAAGGCACCGGGGCCGCACCTGCCCGACGAAGTGGTGCGCAAGACCGCCGAAAAATATCGCCAGGCCGCTGATTTGCTCAAAGGCCCGGTGAGCGCCTAATCAGCATTAACAACTGGATCAAACCACCATGAGCGATGCCATTACCGAAAAACTGGAAGGCCTGCTCTGGAATCCACGGATTGAAAACTTACCGCCCGGCACCCGGCATGGTGTCATGGCGCTGCGATTTCTATATGCCGTACTGCGCGACATCGTAGCGGGCAACCTGACACTCCGTGCAATGGGACTGGTCTATGTCACGATCCTGTCGATTGTACCCATCATCGCAATCAGCTTTTCGATCCTCAAGGCGTTTGGTTTTCATCGCCAGTTAGAACCCATCCTGTACAACTTTCTGGCCCCGCTTGGCGACAAAGGCATTGAACTGACGGACCAGGTCATCGGCTTTGTCGACAATATCAAAGGTGATGTGCTGGCCAGTGTCGGACTTGTACTGTTATTTGTCACGGCCGTATCGATGGCGGAAAAAGTCGAGGACAGTTTCAATTACGTCTGGCGTGTCGACCGCCCGCGCGGGTTCGGCAAGCGCATCAGTGAATACCTGACACTGATCCTCATCGGCCCGGTTGTCATGGTCACGGCCATGGCGCTGATCGCAAAATTCAAGAGCAATGCGTTAGTACGACAGGTCACCGAATTCGAATCAGTCAGCCAAACGCTGCTACTCGTCGAACAACTCGCACCCTACGGGCTCGTCGTACTCGGCTTCACACTTATTTACTGGTTCCTGCCCAACACCCGCGTGCGCTTCCGGTCTGCGCTGGCCGGCGGCTTTACGGGCGGCATATTATGGGCAGCATCGGGGGTTTTATTCACTACGTTCGTCATGTCCTCGGCGCGCACGATATCGATCTACGCGACATTTGCAATCGTCATCCTGGCGCTGATCTGGCTATACCTGTGCTGGCTGATCCTGCTGGTCGGCGCACTGGTATCTTTCTACGCACAGAATCCTGAACACCTGCGACTTGGCTACCGCCGACTCAGCGTCGGCAGCCGGAACCTGGAACAGATCGCCATCGGCATCATGACGCAAGCATCCGCCACCTTCCGCGATGGCTCACCGCAACCAACCATTGCCAAACTCGCCGAATCAGCGCACCTTCCAGGTCTGATGCTGATCCCGGTGGTTAACCGACTGGTCGCGGCAAACCTCGTAACCCGCACCAGCAAAGACCAGTTATTCCCATTCCGCGACCCCGGCAGCATCAGCCTCAGTGAAGTTCTCAGCGCCGTTCGCGACACGCAAACCATAGACGTCTGGTCAACAGGCAAGTGGCCACGAATCGTAACCAACCTGAGCAAACGCATCGACACTGCACTGGAACAGGAACTTGGCGACACCTCGATCTACGCCCTGATCGATGCCGATGCCACAGAAGACGAAGAAGCCACAGCGCCCCCGTCAGACAATTCATAGCAGAAAAACTCAGCCCAGCCCCCAACAACTCAGCTGGCAAAAAATCGTCAGAACTTATCGTCCCACCAAGCCATCCAAGGCATTTTGGGTCCGGGATACCCTTCGGAAACCTTAAAGCCGCTCCTGCGGCGTTTCAGAAGGGTATCCCGGACCCAAAATGCCGACCAGGGAAAAACCAACAACCAGCAACAGGGCCCTAATTCCCCCCCAACATCATCTCTTCAATCAACACCGAACCAGTCCGAATCCCCCCCCGCAGATCCGTATCATTACCAATCGCAATAATCTGCCGATACATATCACGCAAATTACCAGCGATCGTAATCTCACTGACCGGATATTGAATCACGCCACCTTCAACCCAGAATCCGGCCGCACCACGCGAATAATCGCCGGTCACCGGGTTAACCCCCTGACCCATCACTTCATTCACCAACAACCCGGTACCCATAGTCGCCAGCAAATCCGTAAAACTGTGGTCCGTATTACCGACCATGAGATTATGAATACCGCCGGCATTGCCCGTCGTCTGCAGTCCGAGTTTGCGTGCGTAGTAACTGCCAAGAACATAGCCCTTGATAACACCGCAATCCACGAGACACCGATCCTGCGTCTCGACACCCTCGGCATCAAACGGTGAACTGGCCAACCCCCCCTGCAGATGAGGTCGTTCGTCAATCGTCACACACTTGGAGAGCACCTGTGTATCGAGGCTATCGAGCAGGAACGTCGACTTGCGGTACAGACTGCCGCCACTGATTGCCCCAATCAGGTGAGCGAAAAAACCACGCGCGATACGCGGCGACAACAAAACCGGTGCCTTGCGGGTATCAAGTTTGCGGGCCCCGAGACGGCGCAAACTCCGCTCGGCAGCCTGACGGCCGATCAGGTTGCCAGCTTCAAGCCTGTCGGCACGGCGCGACACCGTGTACTCATAATCTCGCTCCATCTGCCCGCCATCCTGGGCAATGACGGAACACGACAAACTATGATGCGAGTCGCGGTAGCCGGCTAAAAATCCATTCGTATTGCCATAAACGCTACAACCGCTCGATGTCGACAGCGTCGCACCCTCAGAGTTGCCAACCCGCTTATCAGCGTCGAGCGCGGCCGCCTCGCATTCAATCGCGATATCAATTGCCTGATGCGGCTCAACCGACCAGGGGTGATACAAGTCGAGGTCCGGAATGTCTGTTGCGAGTCGCTGCGCATCGGCAAGTCCGGCACACTCGTCCTCGGCCGTAAACTGCGCGAGTCCGCAGGCTCGCCGTACCGTTTCTTCAATCGCAGCTGAACTCAGGTCAGAGGTACTTGCATTACCTTTGCGCTGGCCAAAGAATACGGTCACACCGAGGCCCTGATCACGGTGATACTCAAGCGTCTCAACGGCGCGCACGCGCGCCGTTACCGACAATCCTGCCCTGAAACTTGCACTGGCCTCAGCCGCGCTTGCACCATTCTGGTGCGTTAACTGCAATACCTGGTCGACACACTTGCTGAGCATTTCAATATCAGGCTGGGGCTGTTCAGTCATACGATTACCTCTGATTCCACTGGCACTATTTTTACACTAAAATCCGCCCATGAACGCAAAAATCGGAATCATTATGGGCTCTCAATCTGACTGGGAGATCATGAAAAACACCTCGGACCAACTCGAATCATTCGGTATCGAGCACGAAGTCCGGATTATTTCAGCTCATCGCTCCCCTGATCTGTTGGCCGAGTATTGCCATACCGCCCGGGACCGCGGCCTGAAAGTCCTGATCACCGCTGCCGGACTTGCCGCCGGTTTGCCGGGCGCCGCCGCGGCCAAAACCCCGCTGCCGGTTCTCGGGGTACCGATGGAGTCACGGGCACTCGGTGGTATGGACGCACTGCTGTCGATGGTCCAGATGCCTGCCGGTATTCCCGTTGGCACACTGGCGATCGGCAAGGCCGGCGCTAAAAATGCCGCCATCCTGGCCGCATCAATTCTGGCACTTGAAGACGACCGGCTACGCGAGGCGCTTGATGAATTCCGTGCCAACCAGACCCGGGCCGTGCTGGACCTGCCCGACCCCAGAGAACTGTAAATGGTCTGAGTAACGACGAACGCCAGAGCCAAATTTAAAACCACCCGACTGCCAAATCACCCGGTTCCCCCAACCGTCAACCCATCAACCCGCAAGGTCGGCTGCCCGACCCCGACCGGTACCGACTGTCCATCCTTACCGCATACCCCAATACCGGTATCGAGTTCGAGATCATTGCCAACCATCGAAACCTTGTGCAGCACCGATGGGCCGTCCCCGATCAGCGACGCACCCTTGACAGGCGCGCCAAGTCGGCCACCTTCAATCATGTATGACTCACTCGCCGAAAATACAAACTTGCCTGAAGTGATATCAACCTGGCCACCGGCAAAATTCTGCGCATAAATACCCTTATCTACAGACGCAATAATTTCTTCGGGGTCACTGTCACCGGCCAGCATGAAAGTATTGGTCATGCGTGGCAACGGCAGGTGAGCGAACGACTGGCGCCGACCGTTACCAGTTGACTGCACGCCCATGAGTCGTGCATTCATACTGTCCTGCATATAACCGGACAACTTGCCGCGTTCGATCAGTACCGTGTGCTGGGTCGGCATCCCTTCGTCATCGATATTCAGAGAGCCGCGCCGACTATCAAGCGTGCCATCGTCAACGATCGTACAAAGTTCTGAGGCAACCTTCTCACCAATACGTCCTGAGAATGCCGAGGTTCCCTTGCGGTTGAAATCACCTTCCAGACCATGGCCAATCGCTTCATGCAATAACACGCCGGGCCAGCCCGGACCGAGCACAACAATCATCTCACCGGCCGGCGCTGGTATCGCATCGAGATTAACCAGCGCCTGGCGTACCGCCTCACGCGCATAGTCCATCGGTCGATCACCGTCGATAAAATAGTCATAACCGAATCGACCGCCGCCACCAGAATAACCCTGTTCACGTTTACCGTTATCTTCGACAATAACCGAAACATTCAAGCGCACGAGCGGTCGAACGTCAGCAGCCAGAACACCGTCACTGGAACAGACCAGCACCACATCCTGCACACCGGCCAGGTTTGCCATGACCTGCTTGACGCGTGAATCAATCTTGCGGGTATCACGATCGATGTCCTGCAACAAGGCGACCTTGTCTGCATCGGCCAGCGAAGCAATTGGATCCACCGGTGCGTAAAGGTTATGTCCGGACTGCGCTACCGCGACCCGGACCTTGCCTTGCTGACCACTGCGAGCAATGGCGCCGGCTGCTGAGGATGCCTGCAGCAATGCCGGCAATGCGAGCTCATCCGAATAAGCAAACCCGGTCTTTTCACCCGCCATGGCCCGCGCACCGACACCCTGGTCAAGGTTATAACTACCTTCCTTGACAATACCGTCTTCAAGCGACCACGACTCATGTCGTGTCACCTGGAAATACAGGTCCGCACAATCAACTCCATTTTGCATCAAGGCATTCAGAGCACGGTCAAGATGTGTGTCTTCGAGACCGGTCGGTACCAGCAGTGATTGCCGTGCGATCTGAATCGGGTTCGAATCGTCAGAATGTGTCAACTTGTTCATCCGGTAATGGGCTATAGGGCAATTCTACGCTGGAAGAATGCGCGCCAACACTATATTTTGCGCGCCTGTGAACGATGCTCGAGCACCGGGAACCTGCGGCGCATATCGGCCTGCGCTTCCAGATCCAGGTCAGCGACGATGACCCCGGTGTCGGTACCGGCATCAGCAATCACCTTGCCCCAGGGTGAAATCAGCATCGAATGGCCATACGTTTGCCTGCCGTTCTCATGCCTGCCGGTCTGTGCGGCGGCCACCACAAAGCACAGGTTCTCGATTGCCCGCGCCCTGAGCAGGGTGGCCCAATGGGCCGCCCCGGTAGTTGCGGTAAATGCAGCCGGCAAAGCAATCAACTTCAGCTCGGTCGCGGAAAAACTCCTGAACAACTCGGGAAACCGCACGTCATAGCAAACGGCAACACACAGACCGCCCCACGGCGTAGTCACGATCATCGGCAACGACCCGGCCCGGGTATGCGCAGATTCACAGTAGCGCTCATCCTGGCCCGGGATGCCGACATCAAACAGGTGAATCTTGTCGTAACGCGCGACACGACGACCATCGGCAGCGAAAACCAGTGATGACGCAGTCGGTCGCACCGGATCATCGCCGGCGACAGGAATCGTACCACCGACGATCCATATGGCGTAGCGTGCCGCCTGCTCCGCGAGAAAATTCTGTAGCGGCCCATCCCCATCCGATTCTGCCAATGCGCAACGATCCGCTTCCTTGCGGCCCATTGCCGAAAAATTCTCGGGAAGCACGATGAACTGCGCACCTTTAGCAGCCGCTGCTTCGATATGCCCGGCGACGGCACGCAAATTTTCATCGACATCCACACCGGATGTCATCTGGACCGCAGCACAACGAACTATCGTCATTCTTTCAATGATTCGGTAATGGCTTCGGAAAGATAAGATTCGCAATTACGTAATGGTGCAACATCGAGATCGGTACCGCTGATTTGCGCAATAACCGGATCGTCCCAGGATTCCGTAACCCGATAATATGATTCACCGAATGTGCTCAGTGGCTTCTGAAAGATCTGTGAGAACAACAACATCGCAGCACCGACTACAGGCCCACCGACTACGGTACCGCCGACCGCAAGCAGATTGGAGACATGCGGGCGAATGACAGCCATCTGATTGTAATCACGCGCTGCAAAACCTGCCCGACCGACTATTCCCATGTCGGCAACTGAACCCTCCATACCCAGATTACAGGTGTATGCATTGCCGTCATCGATCGTGAAATCACCCTTGATTGAATTGAAACTCAAGCCATCGGCAAACACATCGCTGAAATCAAATAACAGGCGGCGCGGTAAGGCGGCAAGACTCAGCACACCGAGAATGCGACCTCCGCCCGGCTCAACGGCGAGCAGTGAACCATCTTTCATGCTTAGCTTGAACTCGCCATCGGCGCGTGCCAGAAAATCGCCGCTTGGCCCTCCGAGCCAGGTCAGTTCGCCGCTGGCGGCGACTGACTCTCCCATAATGACCGGATCATAACCAAGCGCGCTTAACACGGCGTGTATATCCGTACCATTCAGGTTCAGCGTCAGATTGGTCTGGCGCAATGTATCGTCGTTCGGGTGAACGAGCCACGCAGCATTACCATCGATCGTGAATGTCGGTGCCTGCATCTTGATCGGCTCGACAAGGATGCCCCCGGCGACACTCTCAATAGTCGCACTCAACGTGCCGAAGTGCATATCGTTGATTACGAAATCGTCTGCCTCGATCTCAACAGACGGGATCGCACGCGGATCAGGGGGGTCACCATCGTCCTGGTTATCCGGATAAGTCTCCACCAGCCAGAGTCGTTCCATGTCGGCCAGGATCGGTTGCCCGGAATTCAGATTGAGCGGTACCGTCATTTGTCCGGCAAGGCCCGGGCCCTCCAGCGCAATCTGCCAGTTCAGTTCATCCTGGTACGCAGCCAGCTGAAGGTCAGTAAATAATTGTCCGAACGCAACAAATTGGTCGATGGAAAAATCTGCTTCGCGCCATGTTTCCTGCCAGGAAGGTCTGCCGTTCCCGGTAACGTCCGGAACAACCTGCGCATCGTCCGACAAATCACTATCGTCGAGCGCCAGCCAATCATTGAAACTCAGAAAATTCAGGTGGCCAGACAACTCGACACCCGGACGGGTCGGCACGATTGCGGCTGCCGACCCGGCGTGGACAGCACCGTGTGCAATTTGCCAGGCTTCTGTTCCGGCCTCCAGTTCAAAGGCCCAGGTCAGCTCTTTTTCCAACCTGCCCGTAAGCTCAAGTCGACCCTCGGCCGGAAATGCAATATCTAATTCGAGCGCACGTTCCTCGGCAAATGTCTTGGCCAGCGGAGCGGGTAAATGGCTCTCGACGCCGACCAGGTCGGTACGTACCCTGATATGAACCGGCGGTTGCACAGCGGCTTGCCGTTGTGGAATCAGTACCAGCGCATTCCAGTTCGCCGGTCCGTCAACACGGTCGATAAACGGCAGTGACAACGTCTGCATCCAGCGCTCAACCGGTGTGCGGCCTGTGACCCTGATGAACTGACCATACAAGTTACTCGAATCCGCAGCCGGACGCAGGTCAAGAGTGACCGGTTCTCCGAGTAATGTCGCCGTCATGCCGTCTGCATGGAACCTGGCATTGTGAATCGTCAGGCTACCGCCGAGATTGGTCAGACCCCAGTCAAGACCCTGCAAGCCAAGTTCTGTATCGTTAGCGTCGATCACGATATCAAGTTCATATTCAGCCAGACGCTTGACCGGTACATCGAGTTGCAAATCGACATTGGCGGTTCCTCCGCCTGTTGCTTTGTCGATTAACGGGCCAATTGCTGCGGCTACAGGAGTCTGGCGAAGAAAATCCAGGACCGCATCGACGGCCACCGATTCCAGTGCGTGAATTTCCAGTTGCCCTTTGCGCAGATCCGCTATCCGAACATCACTGTCGAGGAATTTGATACGACCTATACGGCCGCTATTACGCTGTGTCGACAGACTTACGCCATCGAACACGATGCGCGCATCTAAGTTGTCGATACGTGGCCACTGATCGGCAAAATCGAGCACACTGTCCTCGATATCGATGTCGATATTGAATACACCCTCACCGGCGGCGAACGGGAACTTTTTCAGCGGTCCGCTGACCCTGATGTCAGCCCGCGGTACACGCCCTTTGACCAACGCGCGACCCAACCAGGCCTCTACCCGCGGTGGAAATTTTTTCAGCGGCAGTAACGGCACAACCTGGCGCAGGTCGTTTGCAACCCCCGTCGCTGTCAGATCGATCTGCGGTGAATCACCATTACGTGGCCAATCAAACTCAAATCGTGTATTACCCTCCAGGGTCGGCAGTCGCACCTGGATGTTGTCACTCAACACATGGATAAAGTCATCGCTGACGCGCCAGATCAGTAATCCGGCGACACTTTGCACCCAGATCGGCTCCGTAAACAATGCCGGTAATGCCCCCTCGGCTGCCCTGCTGTCGATCTGCAGACGTCCGCCGTCCTGATCCGCTGCCAGTTCCCCGCTTAATCCACGAATTGACCCAACCTCTCCCGCTCCGACAACACCAATATCGTTAAACTGGAAAGTAGCTTTGAAATTATTTACTGCATCAGTGCCTTGCCGCAGGTTGAAATTTAGGTTGCGCAGATCACCATAAACATCCTGCGGCAATTGCAATTCTTCGGGAATAACTGTCGCCAGCAAATCTTCGCTACCGGCAAGCAGAACAAACGGATACAGATCCTGAAAACGCAAGAAGCCTGCACTGGCCTGGATACTCTGATCGTGAGTGGCGGTGGCAGGCTGTACCGCAACGGTGAAATCGCTGTGCGGCGCGAACAAACCAAGTTGCTCAACACTGATATCGTTCGCGGCCAGCAGCCAACTATCATTCTCGCCACGAGCCCACTCGAGTCTGCCGCTCAAAGTCCCATACTGTTCAGTCCGGTCGGCATTGATACGCAGAACAACATCCTGAATATCCAGATCCCCGGATATATTTTGCGGCACGCTATCGATAAATGCTGCTGAAATGGTCGCATTGCCATGCGCTTCGATCACCGGCACATCCCGGTTTAACGCATAGGCAAAAATCTCCCCAAACAGCAAGTCTTCGCCAGTAAAATAAATGCGCCATTCCTGCGCCTCCTGCGCCACCGACCGACGATTGACGTTTTCGGCCGAGTCCAGATCCGGGCGTAGCAACTGGGTTGGAAGATCCGCCAAAAGTGTCATCCGACCGCCTAACTCCGGCGCCAGTTCAATTTCACCATCAACTATTATCTGCTCGTCAGACAACTGAATATCCAGTTGCTCGATGTTGAAGGTGTATGCATCACTGGAACGCAAATCATCAGCAAATACGACATCAATTGCTGATAATTCAATCTGCAACTCAGGCAATTGCAGCGGTCCTTCCGGATCAGACTCAACACGTATAAATTCCTTAAGCGGTCGATTCTGGACAAAAAAAGTTCCGTCAACATCACGCCGCACACTAACTTGCAAACCCTCGATACCAAGGCGATTCAGGAGTGCCTTGCGGTCACGAAGCAACATGAGCAAGCTGATACCTGCCGTCAGTTTATCGGCAATAAAAACCTGCTCACCCGTCTCTTGTGACAGTACAGTTACATTGATGAACTGCAATTCGGGACCGGCGAACGGCCAACTCGCACTGATATTTTCAAACTGCACATCAAAGCCGATCGCCCCGGCAGCCCAGTTACGTATGTCATCCTGATACTCTGGTACGAGCGGCAATAACAGGCGCGTGATACCGACGAGTAATGCAAGCAGCATGATGCCGGCTGCGCCCGTATAAATGAGCCATTTAAGGATTTTACGGAGTAGATCAGCCATTAAATCGCACGTTTTCCTACATCAGGACAACATCGAACCGATCCGGCGCAAACATTGTCTCGGCCTGCAACCGGATCGGCTTGCCGGTCAACTCTTCCAGTTCTGCAAGCCCTGATGACTCCTCATCGAGCAGTAATTCAACGACATCCTGATGTGCCATTACGACAAGTTCTTCGAACTTGAATTGCCGATGCTGGCGCAGAATCTCTCTGAAAATCTCGTAACAAACCGTTTCGGGTGTCTTGAGAAAACCATTTCCGTGACAGGCCGGGCAACTGTTGCACATGATGTGCTCAAGACTTTCCCGCGTTCGCTTGCGGGTCATCTCGACCAGACCGAGTGCCGAATGCTCACTGATCTGCGTACGTGCATGGTCGAAAGCCAGCGCTGTCTCAAGCGCATCGCGCACCTGGTTCCGGTGGTTTTTCTCTTCCATATCGATAAAGTCAATAATGATGATGCCACCAAGGTTACGCAGCCGGAGCTGCCTGGCTATCGTTACCGCGGCCTCGAGGTTGGTGCGAAAAATTGTATCCTCGAGATTGCGGTGACCGACAAACCCGCCCGTATTGACATCGATCGTAGTCATCGCCTCGGTCTGGTCAAATATCAGGTAGCCACCGGACTTCATCGAGATTTTTCGATTCAGTGCTTTCTTTATGTCATCCTCAACACCATACAGGTCGAGTATCGGCCGGCGTCCCCGGTATAACTCGATCGTTGATTCGATCTCCGGCATAAACATACCGGCAAAATGTTTGAGCCGATCAAAAACCTTCTCTGCATCTACCTGAACGCGCTCAACATCCAGACCGACAATGTCACGAATCACCCTCACGGCGAGTGACAAGTCTTCGTGAATCAACTGCCCGGGTTCAGCTGTCGCGGCAGTGTCACAGATTGCTTTCCACAGTTTTTCAAGAAACATCATGTCGGCATGCAAAGCTTCGGGACCCACGCCTTCAGCGACCGTCCGAATGATGTAACCGCAGCGGTGCTCCGCCGGAATAATGCTCTCCAGCGCCGCCTTCAAGCGTTCACGCTCATCTTCATCCTCAATACGCGCCGACACGCCGAGCTTGGTGCTGGTTGGTAATGCAACCAGGAAGCGCGACGGTATTGCGATTTTTGTCGTCAGCCGTGCTCCCTTTGACCCGATCGGGTCCTTCATGACCTGCACCGGCAACAGTTGACCCTCGCGTAACAAATTACGAATATCCGACTCAGCCGATAACCCGTCTTCTCCGGCAGAATCAACCGAGGCAATATCCGATGCATGCAGAAACGCGGTTCGCGCAATACCTATTTCAATGAATGCGGCCTGCATGCCGGGCAGCACACGCGAAACCTTGCCCATGTAAATATTACCGGTCAAACCTCGCCGCGATGCGCGCTCGATCATTAACTCCTGCAGGACGCCGTTTTCGAGAACGGCGACGCGGGTCTCACGAGCGGTAAAATTAATCAGGATTTCTTCAGGCATAACGGCTACATAAAACGATAACCGAAGCCGTTCAGCAAGTGTGCCGTCTCAAATAAGGGTAATCCCATGACCCCTGAGTAGCTGCCGTGAATGGCTGCGATAAAAACGGCTCCAAGCCCCTGGATTGCATAACCTCCGGCCTTGTCTTGTGGCTCGCCGGTTGCCCAGTAGCCTTTGATCTCCGCATCACTCAGCGGCCGAAAGGTAACCACCGTGCGGCTGACCGCCATGGCTTCATGCTCTTCTGCACTGATTGCTACGGCCGTCAGTACCTCATGATCACGGCCCGACAGGCAGCGCAACATCGCTTCTCCCGCAGCCTGATCGGCCGGTTTACCGAGGATATCCCGATCGACAATGACGGCCGTATCCGCACCGAGCACCGGCGCGCGGCGTACAGGTAGCCGCTCCAGCGCTGCCCGGGCCTTGTCACGCGCCATTCTGCGCACATAGGCATCAGCTGGTTCGTCAGGCAATAACGACTCATCGATGTCCGTGACGAGTAGCTCGAACGAAATATCGAGTTGTGCAAGCAGTTCACGTCTGCGCGGTGAACCCGATGCAAGGTAAATAAATTGTTCCGGCATTAGCTGTTACCGTCCTTCCCGATGGTAAGGATGCCCGTCAACAATCGTCCATGCCCGGTACACCTGTTCAGCCAGCACGACTCGTACGAGTCCGTGGGGCAGCGTCAGGCCGGACAACGACCAGAGTCGGTCCGCCGTGTCACGGATTTCATTTGTAAAGCCATCCGGGCCGCCGATCATCAGCGCCACGTGTGGTACATGATGTAACCAGTCGCGTAATTGATCCGCGAGTTCCGTTGAGGTCCAGGGTTTGCCTTTCTCATCGAGCGCAATCCTGAGGTCGCAGGCGGCCGTTCGCTTTATTAATTGTGTTGCTTCCTGTTCTCTAGCCGCACTGACACTGCCGCGCGCGGTGCGTTGCCCGGGCGGGATTTCTTCAATACTGAATTGAATCTGGCGCGGCATGCGCCGGGCATATTCCTTGACGCCGTCATTTACCCAACCCGGCATTCGTGTACCGACAGCGAAAACCGAGAGTCGCATCGCAACCCGTTAGCCGGCCTGCCCGGCATCGGTTGGTTGCCCGGACCGGGTGTCCATATTCCAGAGATTCTCCAGCTTGTAATAATCGCGGGTCCGCGGTTGCATGATATGCACGACGATGTCACCGAGATCGACCAGCACCCATTCACCAAACTCGTGCCCCTCCAGCCCTAACACCGTCTGTCCGGCCTCCCTGGCCTTATCCATGACGTTATCGGCAATAGATCGGACATGACGATCTGAGGTACCGCTGGCAATCACCATGTAATCCGTTATCGATGTGAACCCGGCAACATTTAATGCGACGATATCGACGGCTTTCAATTCATCCAGGGCTTCTGCTACTACTTGCTTGAATTCGCTACTCTGCACGTACCTGACGCTCCTTTGTGTAAGCTTGTGGGATGACTTTATGCGTAACCTTGTCATAAACCCGTGTCATAGCGCATAACAACCGGTAGTTTCGATCAGCGTGGCAACAGCATCCGGTACGAGGTAGCGCTGGCTTTGACCGGCACCGGCACCGGCTCGTATCGCCGACGATGAAATTTCCAGTTGTGTCACGGTATGCACGAATACTTTACCGGCCGGCATGGCAGCGAGTTCGGCACACTCGGCCACACCGTTCGCCGCCAGCAGTGTGCCGGCATGACCGGATTCAGGCAGCTGCGCACCCGGACGCCGGGCGACGATGATATGAGCAAGTCGGAGAATATCTTCGCTGCGATGCCAGCTACCTATATCGACAAACGCATCCATACCCAGAATGAGTCCGATGGGTCTGGTCGCCGACTCTGCGCGCAACGACTCGAGTGTTTCGACCGTATACGAGGGGCCTGTCCTGTTGAGTTCACGCTCATCAACGAGAAAGTCCGGCTGCCCGCTAATCGCAGCCCTTAACATGTCGAGCCGGATTGCTGCAGACGCAACCGGAGTCTTGCCATGCGGCGGACATCCGCACGGCATGAAACGTACTTCTGCCAGTCCCAGGTGATTGCTTAACTCTAAAGCCGTACGCAAGTGGCCAAAATGGATCGGATCGAACGTGCCGCCAAAAAATCCGCTCAGGCTTGTCAAACGATTGCCCCTGCACGGCCTGTCATGATGTTCGTCATAGAGTCTCAGCCCGCCAGCCATCACCGCCGGCCAGGGTCATTGTAAGCTCCAGCAAGGCATTCCACGGCTGGCCCTTGCGCGAACCCTTGACGATCCGGTCTGCACGTCGAGCGCTCGCGATGAGCCCGCGAGCAAAACGGACATCGCGTCCCCGCATTGCTTGCCGGATCAGCTGTTGCCGACTGGACCAGATCTTGGCCCCGGCCATGGCCTGACCGACTGATTGGCCGCCGGAAACCCGGAAAATTATCTCACTGACGGCAGTGATTTCACGCACCAGGCTCCACAGTACCAGCGGTGCCGCAACTCCCTCTTTCTCGAGGCTGTACAGAATCCTTGCCGCACGAGCGCGATTGCCGGACAGCGCAGCATCACCCAATTGATAAACATCAAATCGCGCTCCGTCAGCTACCGAAGTGCGTACGGTATCGATTGTGACTTGCCCCTCGATTGCAAGCAGCTTCAACTTGTCGATCTCCTGCTTCGCCGCGAGTAAATTACCTTCAACTTGTGCCACCAGCAGTTGCAGAGCATCGCGATCGGCACGCAGGCCTGCTGCCTTGAGCCGAGCGTTGATCCAGGTCGGCAGGCCGGCTGCATCCGGTGCACGCAGTGCAAGCCAGACCCCGGCCCGGGTCAGACTCGATACCCACTTTGATTTCGCAACTTTACTGTCGAGGGATGGTGTGATGACGATGATGATCGTATCAGGCGTGGGGTTCTCGGCAGCGGCGACAAAAAAGCGCGACCCCTTGTCGCCGGGCTTGCCGGTGGGCAGGCGTATTTCGATGATGCGACGTTCGGAAAACAGCGACATATTCTGCATACCTGACGCTAACTCACTCCAATCGAACCAGCGTTCGGCAACATGATAGTCGCGTTCGGTATAACCCTGTTTGCTGGCTGCGGAGCGCAAGCCGGCGAGTACTTCGTCGACGAGCAACGGCTCATCACCCGATATCAGGTAAACCGGGGCCAATTCGCCGCTGAGATGGTCATCGAGTTGCTGAGGATTCAGCTTCACGTGTTCAAAATTGATCCGACCAATCGATACACTCTTCTTCGAGCAGGATCGGAATACCGTCACGTACCGGGTAAACGTGCCGGCCGTCACGCGTGACCAGCGCCGCAGACAATTCATCGGTCAGCGGACTGGCAGTCCGATTCTTGATTTCACCAGCCCGAATTGCGGCATTCAGGTTATCCAGCCGGTCCGTGGCCAGCAGCTCGAGGGGGAGCTTCGTCATCGGGCAGCAGATTATGTCTAGTAGTTTCTTATCCATCTCTTTTCTGCGGATCTACATCAGCAATATAGCAGACTATTCACGTCCGTTAGCGTCACGGCGTAACCAATTGAAGTGCTCGGGTACCGAATCGTTGCCGCCGTCACAGAACGGGTGGCAGCGTACGATCCGGCGTAACGCCAGCCAGCCGCCCCGCACGATGCCAAACCGGGTGATGGCCTGGCCGGCATAGGCTGAACAGGTCGGGTGGAACCGACAGCGTGGCCCCAGGAACGGGGAAATATAACGCTGGTATCCGGCGATTAACCCGCTGGCTGCACGTGCAGCCAGCGATGCCCGACGGTTGCCCGAACCCGGCTCGGGACCATGATTCCGTCCATAGCTGCTGTCATTCGACACCGACACAAGCCCCGGCGGCACCTTTGATTGCTTTGATCATGGAATGCAGACCATTACTGCGAGTGGGACTCAGGTGCTCATCGAGGCCAATTTCGCCGATAAAGTCGGGGCTCGCAGCGATGATTTCAGCGGCCGACTGGCCACTGTAAACACGCATCAGGATCGCGATCAGACCCGACACGATGGCCGAATCACTAACGGCTGTGAAGTCGAGCCGCCCGTCCACACATCGGGTCTTAAGCCAGACCTGCGATTGGCAACCGTGAATCCGGTTTTCCTCGCTGCGCCACGCGTCGGGAAACTCCGGCAGGTCCTTGCCAAGATCAATGATGTACTGGTAGCGATCTATCCAGTTATCGAAGAGTCGAAAGTCATCGATTAGCTCAGCCTGGACCGTCTGTATCTCACTCATCGCTATTACGTTGCCACAGATGCGCGGCTCAGTTACGCCGCCAGCGCGTGTCGCCGGCGCCATCTTCGATTGAGATACCCTGTGCGGCAAGCTCGTCACGAATTCGGTCCGCGGTTGCAAAATCCTTTTGCGCCCGCGCCGCGTTACGTTCGGCGAGCAGCTGATCAATCGCCGCGTTATCAAGATTTGCGTCAGGGCCGGCCGTGAACCATTGTTCGGGCTCAACAGACAATAATCCCATCCAGTCCGCACTGGCGCGAAGCTGCGCAGCTGCCTGCACTCGTTCCTCGCTCAACTCACTGCGATTCGCAGCGTGCGACAAATCAAACAACGCGGCCAGCGCTTTGGGCGTATTAAGATCATCCTCCAGCGCTGCTACAAAGGCCGGGTCAGGCTCAGTTGTTTGCCAAACCGATTGCCAGCCCTCAATGTCACGCAAGGTACCGTACAACCGGTCCAGCTTGCGTTTCATCTCGGTCAGCAGTTGATCCGACCAATCCAGCGGCTGACGATAATGCCCGTTCAACAAAGCCAGTCGTATCACCTCGCCCGGCGCCTGGGCCAGCAAATCGCGCACCAGCACGATGTTGCCGAGCGACTTCGACATTTTCGTGTCATGCACATTAACGAACCCGTTATGCAACCAGAAGCGGGCAAACAACTTACCACCATGCACACAGGTACTCTGTGCAATCTCATTCTCATGATGCGGGAATATCAGGTCATTGCCGCCACCATGGATGTCGATGGTCTGGCCAAGATGTTCTGCCGCCATCGCCGAACACTCGATATGCCAGCCCGGACGTCCACGACCCCAGGGACTTTCCCAACCGGGCAACTCCGCCGGCGATGGCTTCCACAAGACAAAGTCACCCGGTTCTTCCTTATATGGCGCAACCTCGACTCGTGCACCGGCCAGCAGTTCACGCTGATCGCGGCGCGACAAACCACCATAAGCCGGAAAAGCGCTGACCCGGAACAAGACGTGCCCGTCGGCGGCATAAGCATGCCCGCTGTCAATCAGGCCTGAGATCATCGTGATAATCTGTCCGATGTGCTCGGTCGCACGCGGTTCAAGATCCGGTTTGGCAACACCGAGCGCCTGCATATCAGCATGGTATACGGCGGCAAATTCATCGGTGATTTCGCTGATGCCGACACCCTGCTCCTGGGCCGCCGCATTAATCTTGTCATCTACATCGGTAATGTTGCGTGCGTAGGTCAGTGCATAGCGACTCCTGAGCAATCGTGCAAGCACGTCAAATACGACAGCCGGCCGTGCGTTACCGATATGGGGCGCGCTGTAAACCGTAGGCCCACAGACGTACATCGTCACCTGGGGGCGACCGTCGGCCGCACCATCCTGGGGCGTGAATTCTTCTTTGCGCCGCGTCAGCGTGTTGTACAGAAATATGCTCATAGCTACTGAATGAGTGGGCCAGCCCGTTATAATAACAAGTTCACCGCCACGACTTCACCATGGCGGCGTTTCAATAATGGTGAATGACCCCACCCGGAGAACAACCACGTGCCTTCTTCAAGACAACCAGGCCCACCCATATTCGGCGCACGCAAAACCGTTGAACAAGTCGAAGAAGGCACCGATCTTGCACCGAAATTCGACGAAAAGGGCCTGATTCCGGCTGTAACAACCGATTACGCGACCGGCGAACTGCTGATGCAAGGCTACATGAATGCTGCGGCCCTGCGCAAAACCATCGAGACCGGGGAGGCCCATTATTTCAGCCGCAGCCGCCAGGCTATCTGGCACAAGGGCGCGACGAGCGGGCTAGTGCAGACCGTAAGGGCACTGCTGATCGATGACGATCAGGACTGCATCTGGCTGCGCGTTGACGCGGCCGGAGGTGCCAGCTGTCATGTCGGCTATCGCTCATGCTTCTACCGCAGCATCCCGTTCGGCGATCAGGTCGAGAGCCAACCGACCGGTGCGCTCGAGCTGACGTTTACCGAAACCGAGAAAGTCTTCGATCCCGAAGAAGTTTATCCGGGGGTTCCGAATCCGACCAAGCTTTAGTTTATTAGTCGGTATCCGGCCAAACAGAAATGGCAGACTTGGTCGAGCGCTAACGATGGCTATTGGCCCTGTCACAATGATTCGCCTGATTCTGGCCTGATTATCAGCTTCTGAAACTGCGACTTCAACCGGTGGATGCAACACCTAAACCCTAAGCATAGAGCGGAGGATGTTGCCCATGAAGTACTGCGGTTTCAACGGGTGAACGCAACACCTAATCTCTGAGTATAGAGAGGAGGATGTTGCT
>NZCC01000075.1 GCA_002688175.1 Chromatiales bacterium | reverse complement strand
GACCATCGACAACCAGGGGCCGATCCGCATCCCTGCGTAACGCCGTGTGCAATGCCGGACGGTCTTCAGTGCTGTTCACCCGGGCGCCGCTCAACAGGCACTTGATCCAGGCCGCCAGTTGACGCTCCTCAGCCAGCTGTAACAGCAGCCCGACGGTCTCCGCAGTCAGCAGATGCCGCGAGTAATCGAGGGTCAGGCCACAGCCTACGCGAGAACAGGCCTCAAAACGCCCCGGCTCGTCCAGTAAAGCGCTTACATGCAGATCGCCAACAGATTGCCGGTGTGCTTCAAGCGCCCGCCAGCTGTCGCAGCCTTGCAGGCCTGAAGCGGAAGCAATCAATTCAGCTAATGTGGTCATTCCAAATCCAGAAATTGGTGTCAGACACCACTATCTTGTTACAGCTTGACGTTATGGTAGTCGACATACCATTCGACGAACCGTGCGACACCCTCTTCTACAGAGGTCGATGGGCGGTAGCCTACGGCATCCACGAGCGATTGCGAATCTGCGTAGGTATCAGGTACATCGCCGGGCTGCAGCGGCAACAGGTTTTTCTCTGCCTTGCGGCCAAGGCAATCTTCGAGCACTTCAATGTAGTGCATCAGCTCGACCGGTCGATTGTTGCCGATGTTGTACATCCTGTACGGCGCGTTACTCGTTGCCGGATCCGGATCATCCGAATTCCAGTCCGGGTTTGGCGTTGCGACGGTATCCATCGAGGCAATAACGCCCCGCGCGATATCATCGACGTAAGTAAAATCGCGGCGGTGATTGCCGAAATTGAACACATCGATAGGCTCACCCGCAAGGATATTCTTTGTAAACAGGAACAGGGCCATATCCGGCCGACCCCAGGGCCCGTAGACCGTGAAGAAACGCAGACCGGTGGTCGGCATGCTGTACAGAGAAGAATAGGAATGCGCCATCAACTCGGTCGCTTTCTTGGTCGCCGCGTATAAAGCCAGCGGATGATCGACATTCTGGTGAACCGAAAACGGCATATTAGTATTGGCGCCATAGACCGAGCTGGTCGAAGCATAAACAAGATGTTCGACATCGTGATGTCGACAACCTTCCAGAACGTGCAGAGTACCGACGACGTTACTGTCTACGTATGAATGTGGATTTTCGATCGAATGGCGCACCCCCGCCTGGGCCGCCAAATGAATCACGCGATCGAAACCTGACGTCGCAAAAAGCGTCTCGACACTCGGTCGATCAGCAAGTTCTATCTTTTCGAAACTGAATGCGGATGATTGCTCGAGAATGGCCAGACGCGCCATTTTCAGGTTAACGTCGTAATAATCGTTCAGGTTATCAAGACCGATAACCTCGTCACCACGTTCCAGCAACAACTGACTGACCCGAAAGCCGATAAAACCAGCCGCGCCAGTGACCAATATCTTCATCATCAAACAGCCTGTACCCGTATTGTGTTATGGCCGCACTACGAGGTTACAAAAATGCAAACGCTGAGAATTACGATCATAACCGCGCATCGATCTGATCGGCAGGTAAAACGGATTTAATATCATAAACAATATGATCAGGCGCCCCCAGCGCATGGATGGAGGCCATGGACATTTCAGTGAATTGCCGATGGGCGACGGCCAATACAATGCCGGCATAACGCCCGTCCGCCGGTTGTTCCGTGACGATTTCGATACCGTATTCTTCACGAACGATGTCAGGATCCGCCCACGGATCATAGACTTCGACCTTCGCGCCGAACTCCTGCAGTTCGGTAATGACATCCACCACCTTGGTATTGCGCACATCCGGACAATCTTCCTTGAACGTGACGCCCATGATAAGAATTTTTGCATCAGGCAGGCTAATCCCCTTCCTGGCCATAAGCCTGACAATCTGCGCTGCTACAAACAATCCCATACCGTCGTTAATTCGGCGCCCTGCAAGAATCATCGCCGGGTGATAACCGGTCTCCTGGGATTTGTGGGTCAGGTAATACGGATCAACGCCGATGCAGTGGCCACCGACGAGTCCGGGGCGAAACGGCAGGAAATTCCACTTGGTGCCGGCTGCCTCCAGAACCTCGAGCGTATCCAGTCCGAGACGATTAAAAATCAGCGCGAGCTCATTGACGAGCGCAATATTGACATCACGCTGGGTGTTCTCGATCACCTTGGCCGCTTCGGCGACACGAATACTGGAGGCAAGATAAGTACCGGCACGAATTACCTTGCTGTACATTGCATCGATAAACTCTGCAACTGCCGGCGTGGATCCGGAGGTTACTTTCAGAATATCCGTAACCCGGTGTTCTTTGTCACCGGGATTGATCCGTTCCGGGCTGTAGCCGAGGAAAAAATCCTCGTTAACTTTCAAGCCTGATACCTCGGCCAGCAGGGGCGCGCAATCTTCCTCCGTCGCACCCGGGTACACGGTTGACTCATAAATAACGATATTACCTTTCCCGAGTACGGTACCGATGCTGCGACTCGCGCCACGCAGGGCACTTAGATCAGGTCGCTTGGCATCATCAATCGGGGTCGGCACGGTGACGATATAGACGTCACAATCTTTCAAATCGTCCAGATGTTCGCTGTAGGTTAGCTGCGCAGATGCCGCCAGTTCCTCGCTGCTTACTTCAAGCGTCGAGTCATGCCCGTCTTTAAGCTCGGCTACCCGGGCACTGTTTATGTCATATCCAATCGTTGTGAAATGCCGGCCAAACTCTACTGCCAGCGGCAGACCGACATAGCCAAGGCCAATGATGGCTATCCTGGAGTCATCAAGATTTTTCATATTTATATTATTCTTCAATGAGTTAGTAAATATCACCGGCCACTTTGCTGCTTACTACAGGCATATCACCGACTAACGCACATATTGTTTAGGAAACAGGCCGATTTGGCTATTCAATCCGTCACATTAAAGCAGATAAACAACCGCCAAAAACCCGGTAATACTCATCGTAATCGTATAAGGCGCGGCCATCAGGACCATTCGTCCGTATGACAGGCGAATCAGGGGGGCCAGTGCCGAGGTCAACAGAAACAGGAATGCCGCCTGCCCGTTCGGTGTTGCCACACTCGGAATATTCGTACCCGTGTTGATTGCCACCGCAAGCAAATTGAATTCTTCGACCGTAATCTCGCCATTGAGCAGCGCATTCTTGACCTCGGAGATATAGACCGTCGCAACAAAGACGTTATCGCTGATCATCGACAACACCCCATTCGCCACATAGAACATCGCAGTCCGCGCGCTGCCCTCAAGTGCAAGCACATAATCGGTAACCGGCGAGAAAAGGTGCTGGTCATGAATAACCGCAACGATTGCAAAAAAGACTACCAACAATGACGTAAACGGCAAGGCTTCTTCGAAGGCATGGCCAATCCGATGTTCCTCGGTAACACCGTTGAAGGCTGTGGCCAACACAATAATCATCAAGCCAATGACGCCCACCTCGGCCAGATGCAGACCAAGAGCAATGACGAGCAGGACGGCGCAAGCTGCCTGCACAAGCATTATTGCTTTTTGCCGAGTGGTACGCCGCGCAGATTCGAATCGATCATAATCATTCAGAACTTCACGAACTGCCGGTCTGAGTTGCGCGCCATATCCGAACCATCCAAGCGCCTCGAGGCTAACGCAAGTCAGCAATCCAATAATCAACACTGGCATCGTAACGGGGGCCATTTGCAGAAAAAACTCAATAAACTCCCAGCCGGCTTCCTTGGCAATCAACAGGTTCTGTGGCTCACCAACAAGTGTCGTTACGCCCCCGAGCGCCGTACCCACTGCCGCATGCACGACCAGGTTACGCAGAAAAGCTCTGAACTGATCAAGGTCCTTGCGATGCAATTCATTGACCTCATCGTCGTCGGCCTGATCATGATCCTGTTCATATCCGTAGCCGGATGCAACCTTGTGATAAACGCCATAAAATCCTTCAGCTACAGTAATGACAACCGCCGTTACAGTCAGCGCATCCAGAAATGCCGATAGCACGGCCGCAACGGCACAAAACAAAAAGGACAACACTACTTTAGAGCGGACCCCAAGCAGAATTTTAGTAAACGTGAACAGCAGCATCTCTTTCAGAAAGTAAATGCCGGCCACCATGAACATCAGCAACATGATGACGGGGAAATTTTTCACCGTCTCCACATAGATAGCTTCAGACGTGGTCAGGCCAATCACCACCGCTTCAATGGCCAGCAGCCCTCCAGGCTGCAGTGGATAGCACTTCAAGGCCATGGCCAGACAGAATATGAATTCAGCGATCAACAACCAGCCGGCAACGAATGTTCCCATGGTGAATGCAACAATCGGATTCAGCAGTAAAAACCCGATAATAGTCAGCTTGAACCAATCGGGAGAACGACCGAGAAAATTCTCGATAAATGCCTTGCGCATTGTCTGCGTCATCAAATTCAAGCCTTGAAATACAAAGAACCGGGATTTTAGTACGCAAATGCCTCAGGTACCAAGCATGACGGCACAGATAGCTATAGGAACGGTTTTAGCCACTGTTAGCCTGCCATCCAGGACTAATCGCGACCAGAACCACTCCAGACTAATATTTACCTTTCCAGTTTAGGCCAGACTGCGCCATCTTCTGAGCTTTGTTCAATCAGATCGAGTTGCCGGACGTGTGCCGCCAAATCTGCCTCGGTTGCTTTCAAGACGACCAGCTTGAGGTTGCTTCGATCGATTGCGTCAACTGCCCCCGTTTTTTGACCGAACCGAACGTTTTCACGCTCGAGTGGCAACGCTCCCTGACCACCGGTCATCGCCAGATATACATCAGCGAGCAACTGCGCATCAAGTAAAGCCCCATGAAAATCGCGGCCCGAATTATCGACGTGATATTCCTTGCACAGCGCATCGAGGCTATTGCGCTGACCGGGATGAATCTCACGGGCCATTTGCAGGGTATCAATCACTGTGCAAACCGAAGCAATGTTGGTTGAATGCAAACCCGCGCACTGAAACTCATTATCCAAAAAACCGACATCAAAATCGGCATTATGAATAATCAGTTCGGCACCCGATATAAACTCGATAAAAGCCTCTGCGACAGTACCGAATCGTGGTTTGTCGGCCAGCATCTTGCTGGAAATACCATGCACTCCCTCCGCCGCCTCATCAATATCCCGATCCGGCTGGACACGCTGATGATAAGTCTCGCCGGTGCCGCGACGATTGATCAACTCAACGCAACCGATTTCAATGACGCGATGCCCTTTCGACACCTCAAGGCCCGTCGTTTCGGTATCGAGCACCACCTGTCTCATCGGCCCATCCCCATTCTGGTCATACTTGCGTCACTCAATTTAGCGGGTTCGATCCCAACTATCGGCATTCAGCAGCATTTCATCCAGGCCGCGGTTTGCCAGTTCGTCGGCCCGTTCGTTACCGGGGTCACCTGCATGACCCTTTACCCAGCGCCAGGTCACCTGATGACGGCTGACCGCCCCGTCCAGCGCCTGCCACAGGTCCTGATTCTTGACCGACTTTTTGGCCGCCGTCTTCCAGCCACGTCGCTTCCAGTTATCCAGCCACTCGTCAATGCCACGGCGAACATACTCTGAGTCGGTATAAACCGTGACACTGCAATTTTTCTTCAGTGCCTGCAAACCACGTATTGCAGCCGTTAACTCCATACGATTATTCGTGGTCTCCGGCTCACCGCCACAGATTTCCTTTTCCCGGCCTTCCGCCAGCAACAGGGCTCCCCAACCACCCGGGCCCGGATTACCGCGGCAGGCGCCATCCGTATAGATCACAATCCGGCTCATGCGACGTTGCGGATCGACGGATTAACCAGGCTGCCAACAAACCTGCGCTTCAGCTTCCAGGCCGGCTTGATCGGCGTCACAGTATAAAGCGTCTTCCTGGCAACCAGCATATAGCAACCCGCGAACGGTGCTTGCCGACGCCAGGCCTGCAGCGCAGCTGTAAAACTCAACCTCATGGCTCGAAATAAACGATTGGCACGATGCGCCGAATCACGCCCCTGATTCTCTCTGATATCGTCGTCAGTCAACGCAGCCGCGCGCCGGTGCCTGCCGGCACGGCGAAGAATCGGCGCCCGGAAATAATGAAATGATGAGTGATCGACTGAAAAATTCAGCAACCGTAGCCAATCCCGTAACCGATGTTCCGAAATCAGCCGGCGACATCCCGGCGGAAACCGGCGGCGTGACAGCAGGTGTCTCAACCCCCACAAACTGACGGGATTGAAGCCGAGAATCACGACATGACCATCCGATCGCAGGACCCTGTTGAGTTCGCGCAAGACACCGTGCGGATCATCGTGGGCTTCGAGCACATGCGGCAGCAAGACAACATCAATCGAATCGCTCGCGATCCCAAGGCAATTGGCCGCCGTGACCAGGTCGGACGACTCTTCCGTAGTACTGCCTATGACTGCGGTTCGCTTGGTGCGGGCAAACTGTCGAAATTCATTACCGCCCCATACACCAATCTGTAGAAACTGATCACCGAAAATACTTTCCAGCGCCAGCCGCACCCGGATACTCTCCTGGCGAAGCAAACTTTGCCCGGTTATTGTTTCAAGCCACCCAGTCTTCATCATTAGTGCAAACAGACCCTGTCTTACCTGTAGAATCTATACGTTATAATACAGAACACCGATACAAAAATTCGAATTCAGTCAGGTTCTCAGATTCATCCTGATAATCCGATCATTTAGCAGCAAACATAGTAAGCAGTTCTTTTCGTCGTACAATGCCCTGCGTAAGCAGCAGGTCCAGGTGAAATATGGGATTTCTGGAAGGTAAAAAAGCACTCATAACCGGTATAGCAAGCGACCGCTCCATTGCCTGGGGCGCCGCACAAGTCATGGCTCGTGAGGGTTGTGAGCTCGCCTTTACCTACCAGGGGGACAAGATAAAGGATCGGGTCATCGGCTTTGCCAAACAAGTCGGCAACTCGCTGTGCATGCCGATGGATGTTACGAGTGACGAACAGATCGATGCCGTATTCCGGACGCTGAACAAGGAGTGGGATGATCTTGACGTTATTCTGCACTCGATCGGATTTGCGCCCCGGGACCAGATGTCCGGCAATTATCTCGAGACCATCAATCGGGAAGGCTCACATATTGCCCACGATATCTCCAGTTACAGCTTTCCGGCACTGGCTAAAGCCGGCCGGTCCATGCTTAAGGCAAATAGCTCCCTGGTGACACTCAGTTACCTCGGCGCCGCGCGGGCGATCCCGAACTACAATGTCATGGGACCGGCCAAAGCCAGCCTTGAGGCCAACGTGCGTTTCATGGCGGCCGATCTCGGCAAACACGGAATCCGGGTCAACGGCATCTCCGCCGGGCCGATCAAGACGCTGGCAGCGGTGGGTATCGGTGGATTTCGCGGCATGATGTCTCAGTTTGAAAAAGTTGCCCCTTTGCGTCGCGCCGTAACGACAGAAGAAGTTGGCAACGTCGTTGCATTTCTCAGCTCGGATCTTGCCTCAGGGATCACCGGTGAAATCGTCTATGTAGACGCCGGCTACAACATCCTCGGATTTGGTATCAACTGACCGGGCACGGTAATTGGCGTCTGATGCCAATGCCTTGGTTAAGGCAGCAGCTTGGTGTCTTCACCCTCGAGCCGGGCGATAATCACCGCGCAACTCGCATCGCCAAATACGTTAATGCTGGTGCGGGCCATATCCAGGATTCGATCGAATACAAATAGCACGGCAATCGCCTCAACCGGCAGCCCAACGGCAGCAAGAATAATCGCAATCGCCACCAATGAAGCCGACGGAATCCCGGCTACACCGATCGATGTGACCAGCGCGATGACAACGATCGAGAACTGCACCGTAAAGCCCAGCTCGAGGCCATACGCCTGAGCTAAAAACATGGCAGCCATGCACTCATACAACGCCGTGCCGTTCATGTTAACCGTCGCGCCCAATGGCAGCACAAAACTGCTGATCCGGTTCGACACACCTGCATCTTTCTCAACGCAATCCATGGTAACGGGCAACGTGGCTGAAGATGACGCCGTTGAAAAGGCCATCAACATTGCGGGTGAAATTGCCTGAAAGGTAGCCAGTGGCGATACCCGTCCGATCCAGCGCAGTAACAATGGTAATGTGATCAGAGCATGCGCCAGCAGGGCTGCGATAACGACGAATGCAAATACCAGCAAGGGCTGCGCAGCGTCAAAACCGGTCTTGGCTACGACTCGGGCAACCAGCCCGAATACCCCGATCGGTGCAAATTTCATGACCCATTCGGTCATGTGCATCATGACCTGAAATATGCCGCTGAAAAGACGAAATAAAGGCTCGGCAAGATTTTCCTCGAGCTTGGTCATGAAATAACCGAATAGCAAACAGAAAAATATGATGCCCAGCATCGATCCTTCTGCCGCGGCCCGAACGATATTGGTTGGCACCATGCGCAAGAAAACCTGTACGACATCGCCGACGCCCTTGCCGCCAACCTGTGCAAGTAATTCGCCTGTGTCCGTATTCAATGCCAGCAACTCACCGACCGGCTGGCCATTTTGAAGCCCCGGCTGCACAAGGTTTACCAGCAACAACCCGATAAGAATCGCAAACAACGTCGTCAAGGCATAGAACAGCAGCGTCTTGCCACCCAGTTGACCAAGATGCCCGGAAGCTCCGATACCTGCCACACCAACGACGATTGACGAACCGATCAACGGTACGATCAGCATTTTCAAAGCATTGATAAATAACGTCCCGACAAAGTCGAAGACCGCGTAAAAAGTAACGGGACCGATTGTTGCAGTATCACCGGCAAAGTGACCGACAACTGAAGCCAGTCCAATAGCGATCAGAATCTGCCAATGGAGCTTAAGTCCTGTCAGCTTGCTGATCATTGCCGGGTGTCGCTTCAGAATGTCTCGGGTTGATCAAACAGATTTGGCGCGACAATGACCTTGGCTTTATCACGCAAGTCTGAAATTAACGCATAAAGTGAATTACTGCCGGACTGCTGTGCCAGCAATTGTTTGCGTTGATCACGCACCTCCTGCGGAATTGTGTCGGCACGCCCGACCACGACTTTGTCCAGTCGGAAGACCGCATAACCACCTGCGGATAATGAAATACCGTGATAATCCCTTGCATCATCACCGCCCGGATGAGGCGCTCTGTATATTTCTGCCAGCAATTCTGCCCCTACTTCATTTGAGCTACGCTTCAACTCACCGGGATGCTGAACCTCAAGATCAAATTCAGTGGCTATATCGTCAAGTGACCCGCCTGCCTTAAGACGTACCAAGATCTCTTCGCCACGGACCCGGGCGACATCGCCTGCCTGCTGTAATCGAACGCTGGCTTCGACCCGCTCCCTGATCTCAGTCAACGGTTGCAAAAACGAGGGCCGGTGTTCGGCAACGCGCAGTATAACGGCGCTGTCTGCGGCCATCTCGATAAGCGGGCTGTTTTCGCCGTCTTCGAGCACCGCGACGCTGAACGCCGCGTCAACCATCAAGGCATTATAACCAAACGGTGGGCCACCGTTACGCGTAAATTGCTCGATCTTTTGCACCTTGATACCGGTTTCAGACTCAATAACATCGAGGCTGGTCGGATTTTCCAGCGCCAGGTCATCGACCTGTTCAGCCAGTGCATAAAAGCGATCGGCAGATTGCTGTTTCGTCAACTCGTCGCGCAGTTCATCGTGAACTTCTGCGAAAGAACGCAATGAACCCGGCTTGATCGCATCCAGACGAATGATGTGATAACCGAATTCAGTGCGCACCGGCGCCGAAATCGCACCCGTCTCAAGCTCGAATAAAGCCGTTTCAAAAGCCGCAACGAAATCTCCTCGACTGGCCCAGCCCAGATCACCCCCCTGCGCGCCCGACACCGGGTCATCAGAGTATTCGCCGGCCAAATCCGCAAATTGCTCGCCGCCGAGGAGACGCTGATGAAGCTCGCCAGCCAGCGTACGGGCCGCACCCTCATCCATATCGTCATCAATGGCGATCAGTATGTGCCGACCCTGTCGCTGGTCTTCAGCGACGTAACGATCCGCATTGGCATCGTAATAATCCTGAATATCCTGTTCATCGATACTCACCTCGGCCGCAATGTCGTCCAGTCGAATTTCGACATAGTCGAGGCTGACGCTCTCCGGCATCCTGAATTCATCAGGATTTGCCTCGTAATACACCTGCAGGTCTTCATCACCGGCCGTTATGCCATCTGCAATATCAGCAGGCTCAAGCACCATGATCGTGGCCTCTCGCACCTCGGCAAGCAGTTTTATATAACGCCGAAATTCGCCTGGCGTAAAAAAAGAACTGGCCACTATCGATTCTTCGAGCTGTCTGACTTCCAACTGCGTTCGTTGCTCACTTTCGTAGTACTCGGGAGAAAACCCCTGGCTTGTCAGGACCGCGATATAGCTTTCCCGGGAAAAAACTCCACCGACCTGGAATGCGGGCTCACTGCTGATAACATTTAACAAACGATCATCGCCTACCCTGAACCCTGAGTCGCGCACGTATTGCGTTACTATTTTGTTGCGCACCAGCCCCTCAAGCACATTACGCTGGATCTGCTCCTGCAGTACCTCAGGCAGGTTGCCCTGCAGAGCCTCCTGCTGACGCGCCAGCTGATTCCGCACAGCCCGCTGGTAATTGTTCAGCTCGATTTCTTCACCATTGACTTCGGCGACAGAGTTAGTAGTCACACCACCTTGATCCATGTTCCCGAATGAAATAACCAGCGTTATAGCAATTGCACCGATAACACCGATAGCGACAACACCCGTAAACCGGTCGCGAATAATTTGCAGCATCGTGGCTCCGTCTTTAAAGAAAGAATTGGGCTTTATTGTAAATGACCAGACACAAAAAAAAACGTCACTCTCGTGACGCTTTTTTCATTCCTGGTGGCGGAGCGGACGGGACTCGAACCCGCGACCCCCGGCGTGACAGGCCGGTATTCTAACCAGCTGAACTACCGCTCCCCAAGAAACTGATACCAGGTGATGGTGGGTGCTGAGGGGATCGAACCCCCGACCTACGCCTTGTAAGGGCGTCGCTCTCCCAGCTGAGCTAAGCACCCGACAGGTATAAATCACCCAACATAACACCACCACCGAGCACTGCCGGTGGCGGGGTATAACCTATCGAACGCCCGGAGAAGCCTGACTTAACAAGCCCTCCAAACGAAAGGCGCGCTAGTTTACGGCCTCCTTAAGGGCTTTGCCAGCTTTGAAACCTGGCACATTACTGGCCTTGATTTGAATCGCTTCACCTGTCCTTGGGTTGCGTCCCATACGTGCAGCACGCGCCTTGACAGAAAAGGTACCGAAACCAACCAAAGAAACCTGGCCGCCGCCTCTCAGTGTGCCTGTAACAGCATCAACGACAGCATCGACAGCTCGACCTGCATCAGCTTTCGACAAACCAGTTTCACCCGCGACACTCTCAATCAAACCACCCTTGTTCATTTAAACACTACCTTTTAGTAAAAAAATGGATTTATTACATTGTCACCAAAAAATGGTGAACCCCCCAACCAAATCGTGTATCTACCTAACACATGACTTTATACCAACTGTCAAAAAGCGCTGTCAACAAAATGTTGTCAGAACTCCATTTCAGAGTTAATGCGCGCGAACACCCTTTGACGTGCTGCCAGTTTTTTCTGGCGTCTTTTCCTTCCCGATCACCCGTTCATTATCCTTGGGAACAGGCACCCGCTGCAAGGCCAACTGCAGAACATCGTCTATCCATCTTACCGGAATAATGTTCAGCTTATCTTTGATATTTCTTGGAATTTCGGCCAGATCCTTCTCATTTTCCTGCGGAATTATCGCAGTCGTAATGCCGCCGCGATGCGCTGCAAGTAATTTTTCCTTAAGTCCGCCGATCGGTAAAACCTCACCCCGCAAGGTAATTTCGCCGGTCATCGCGACATCTGAACGTACCGGGATACCCGTCAAAGATGATACGAGCGCCGTACACATTCCGACGCCTGCGCTCGGCCCGTCTTTTGGTGTCGCGCCTTCAGGTAAATGGAAATGCAGATCAAAATTTTGATAAAAATCTTCTTTAATTCCAAGTACTTCTGCACGACTCCTGATAACAGTAGTGGCCGCCTGAATCGACTCCAGCATGATGTCACCAAGTTGCCCGGTATGGATATGCTTGCCCTTGCCAGGTACAACCGTCGCTTCAATCGTCAACAATTCGCCGCCAACCTCAGTCCAGGCCAGACCAGTCACTTGCCCGACCTGGTCCTTTTCTTCCGCACGGCCATAACGATGACGACGCACCCCAAGGTACTTTTGCAGACCCTTCGGCACAATATGAAGCTGCTTATCGCGCGGCGTCAACAGTAAATTCTTGACAACCTTTCGACAAATCTTTGCGATTTCGCGCTCGAGATTTCGCACCCCGGATTCACGCGTGTAGTAGCGAATAATGTCGCGAATCGATGAATCGGCGATAGCAAGTTCTTTATCGTTCAACCCATTCGCTTTTAATTGCTTCTTGACCAGATAGTTGCGCGCAATATTAAGTTTTTCATCCTCGGTGTAACCGGGAATACGGATAACCTCCATGCGATCAAGTAATGGCGCAGGAATATTAAGCGTGTTGGCGGTACAAACGAACATAACATCGGACACATCGAAATCAACCTCGAGATAATGATCAGCGAACGTTGCATTCTGTTCCGGGTCGAGAACCTCGAGTAACGCCGACGATGGGTCACCACGAAAATCCATCGACATCTTGTCAACTTCATCAAATAAAAATAATGGGTTACGTACACCAACCTTGCCGAGATTCTGTACTATCTTGCCCGGCATTGAACCGATATAAGTACGACGATGGCCCCGAATTTCTGCCTCGTCACGCACCCCACCCAGCGACATTCTGACAAACTTGCGATTCGTCGCCCGGGCAATACTCTTGCCCAGGGAAGTTTTACCCACTCCAGGCGGACCGACCAGGCACAGTATCGGGCCCTTGAGTTTTTTAACCCGCTGCTGAACAGCCAGATACTCGAGGATACGTTCCTTGACCTTTTCCAGCCCGTAGTGATCTTCTTCCAGGATACCCTCAGCTTTTTCGAGATTGCGATAAATTTTTGAACGCTTTTTCCACGGCACTTTAACGAGCCAGTCTATGTAATTACGTACCACGGCCGCTTCTGCCGACATCGGCGACATCATCTTGAGCTTATTGAGTTCGGAGGTGACTTTTTCATGCGCCTCTGAACTCATTCCGGAATCAGCAATTTTCTTCTCAAGGTCAGCGATCTCATTCGGCGCATCGTCCATGTCACCAAGTTCTTTCTGGATCGCCTTCATTTGCTCGTTGAGGTAATACTCCCGCTGGCTCTTCTCCATCTGTTGCTTGACGCGTCCGCGGATACGCTTCTCAATTTGCAGCATATCGATCTCGGAATCGATCAGGCCCATGACATGTTCTAATCGTTCGCGCACACCTTCGATAGCCAGTACTTTCTGTTTTTCATCAAGTTTCAACGACATATGCGCGGCAATGGTGTCTGCCAGACGACCCGGTTGATCGATACCGGATAGTGACGTCAGGATCTCCGGCGGGACTTTCTTGTTCAGTTTGACGTAGTGCTCAAACTGAGAAATCACCGAGCGCTTCAGAACGTCAACTTCCCGTGATGCACTGTCCTGATCTTCTTCAATCAGGCGAATATCAGCAGAAAAGTATTCATCGGTATACGACCGTACCAGCGCAGCTCGTGCGCCACCTTCAACAAGAACCTTGACCGTTCCATCCGGCAGCTTCAGCAGTTGCAGAATCGTCGCAAGGGTGCCAAGTTCATAAATGTCATCAATGGTCGGCTCGTCAATATCAGCCTGTTTCTGGGCGACGAGCAGAATCTGCTTATCCGAATTCATGGCCTCGTCCAGTGCAACAATGGACTTTTCACGGCCGACAAACAGCGGGATAACCATATGCGGATATACAACAACATCCCGCAGCGGCAGAATCGGTACGCGGCTATGCAGCTGCTGACCTTGCTCAGGCATAAAATTCTCCAAAATCAAAAAACGCGCAATCGGGCTTAATTGGCCGAACACCCCGATGCTGCGCAACAACAACGCAAAATCCGGGCTTGCCGCCACCCTCTGCCCCTTTTATATGGGGACTATGAACTCATTCCTCAAGTATCTGCAGAGTCAGGGTCCGTCCGAACCTGTCGATAGCTGATCTTCATCAATTGTCGCCAGCGGCGAAGTATCGTCTGATTCGTGGATAACGTAAGGCGATGTTTCACCCGTAACAACCGCCTCATCCACAACCACTTTCTTGGCATTCGTCATCGACGGCAACTCATACATGGTTTCCAGCAGGATGCCCTCGAGAATGGTTCTCAGACCACGCGCACCGGTCTTGCGCTTCATGGCTCGATTAGCAATTGCTCGCAGCGCATCTTCCCTGAACTCAAGTTCGGCCCCTTCCATATCGAACAATTTCTGGTATTGCTTCGTCAGTGCGTTACGTGGTTCGACGAGAATAGTTACCAGCGCATCCTCATCGAGCTCCTCGAGTGTCGCTACGACCGGCAGCCGGCCGACGAACTCGGGGATCAGACCAAACTTGATCAGGTCTTCCGGTTCAACATCGTGCAATAACTCACCGATATTCGGCTTTTCTTCGCTCTTCTTGACTTCGGCCACAAATCCGATGCCACCATGCTCGGACCGGTCGCGGATAATCTTATCCAGTCCCGCGAACGCCCCGCCACAAATAAACAGGATATTGGTCGTATCAACCTGCAGGAATTCCTGCTGCGGGTGCTTTCGCCCTCCCTGGGGCGGGACCGAGGCAATCGTACCTTCAATCAGCTTCAGCAGCGCCTGCTGCACGCCTTCACCGGACACATCACGAGTAATTGACGGGTTGTCCGACTTGCGTGAAATCTTATCGATCTCATCGATATAAACGATACCGGTCTGCGCCTTCTCGACATCATAATCGCATTTCTGCAACAGTTTCTGGATGATGTTCTCGACGTCTTCGCCGACATAACCTGCCTCGGTCAGCGTCGTAGCGTCGGCAATCGTGAACGGTACATTGAGCAACCTTGCCAGTGTCTCGGCAAGTAGTGTCTTACCGCAGCCTGTCGGCCCAATCAGCAAAATATTGCTCTTCGACAGTTCGATCTCATCCTTGCCGCGATCTTCGCCACGATTGCCAAGCCGCTTATAATGGTTATAAACCGCTACAGACAGGACTTTTTTCGCGTCCTGCTGGCCAATGACATACTCATCAAGTATCGCGTCAATTTCCTTCGGCGTAGGCAGCTTCGAATCGCTTTGCTCGGTACGGTCTTCAAGTTCCTCACGGATGATGTCATTACATAATTCAACGCACTCGTCGCAAATGAACACCGATGGCCCGGCGATCAGTTTCCGTACTTCGTGCTGGCTCTTGCCACAGAAAGAGCAATAAAGAAGTTTGCCGTCTTCGTTTCTGCCCCGTGTTTCGTCCGACATGTGCTGCCTCAACCCATATTAATATCAGTCACCGCCCCATACAGGTTGGGACAGTTCTATCGTATATAGCACGCAACAAGCCGCACGTGCAAAGGGGCGCCACCCATTTTGCGGAACTGAGTCGCATTTTTCGCTTGCCGCCGTCTATAACCCGAAAAATTCCGCCCAAAGGCGAGGAAATAAGCAATTTCACTAATTATCCCGTTCAGTCCTCACTGTCGCTACCCGATACCGATCCGCTGCGATGCGACAGAACGGTATCGATCATCCCGTACTCCACGGCAAATTCGCCGCTCATGAAATTATCCCGATCCGTGTCCTTGGCGATCTGTTCCAGTGGCTTGCCGGTGTGATTGGCCAGGATCTGATTTAACCGCTCACGGGTCTGCAGAACTTCTTTTGCGTGGATATCGATATCGGATGCCTGGCCCTGAAAACCGGCGATCGGCTGATGAATCATAATCCGCGAATGGGGCAGACAAAATCTTTTGCCATGTGTACCGCCAGCCAGCAACACAGCGCCCATGCTGGCCGCCTGACCGATACAGATCGTACTGATATCCGGGCCGATGAACCGCATAGAATCGTAGATTGCAAGCCCGGCACTTACCGAACCACCTGGTGAGTTTATATATAAGTGAATATCTTTATCCGCATTTTCCGATTCGAGATACAACAACTGGGCGACGATAAGATTCGCCATGTTGTCCTCGACCTGGCCAACTGCAAAAATAACGCGCTCTTTAAGCAGGCGCGAATAAATATCATACGAACGTTCACCTCGCGATGTCTGTTCAACAACCATCGGCACGAGATTCAGGGCTTGCGTATCCATGTTATTACTCACCAGTCAATGTTAATTAATTCAATCTCTGATCTAACTATCTTTCAATTCGCTAAAACCTTTGGGTGTTACTGTCAGCCTGGCTTTTGCCACCAGCCATTCAATGGCCTGCTCCTCAAGGACCGCATTTTCGACCTGCGCGAGTAATTGCGGATTCTGGAAGTAAATCTGCTTGAATTCCTCAGGCTTTTCATACGGCGCACAGATCTCATCAACCTTGTCCTTGACCTGATTCTGGTCAACGGTGAGGTTGTTTTCCTCTATAACGGCGCCCACCAGCAGGCTGAGCCTGACGCGGCGCTCAGCTGCTTCCAAATAGGTATCAATCGTCGGTACACTCGGGTCATCAACATCTGCTTCCTTAATGCCTAAATTACGCATCGCCTCAGATCTCAGGTTGCCGGCTTCACTCTGGATCAGAGCGGACGGAATGTCGATCGGATTAGTCGTGAGCAAATGTTCCATAATCTGTCGTTTGACGTCGGCCTGAATCATAGCAACAACTTCACGCTCCATGTTCTTACGCACATCTGTCAACAGCACATCCATGTCGCCGCTTTCGACTCCAAAAGACTTGATGAACTCCTCATCGAGATCCGGCAACTCCTGCTCGGCGATCCCCTTGACGTTAACCGTAAACGAGGCTTTCTTTCCGGCCAGTTCTTCTGCCGGATAGTCTTTCTTGAACTTCAGGTTGAAAGTTTTCTCATCGCCAACAGACAAGCCAAGCAGATTTTTTTCAAACTCCTCAAGCATCTGGCCCTGACCAATGATGATTTCTACATCCTGCCCGGCACCACCTTCGATCGGTTCATCCTTGACCTTGCCTTCGAAATCAACGGTAACTTTGTCACCGTCGGCGGCCTTGCGCTCGACCGGATTCCAGATCGCCCGCTGAGTACGGAGCGTTTGCAACATTTCATCGACATCCTGATCGCCAATCTCAGTTTCGGCCCGCTCGACTTCTAATTTATCAAGGCCCCCCAGCTTAAACTCGGGGTAAACCTCAAATGTCGCCGAAAAAGTGAAATCATCACCGCTTTCTGCTGTGCCTTGTTCAAGTGTTGGCATCGCCGCAGGCCGTAGCTTTTCCTGATTCAGTGCCGCCGTATAGCTGGACTGCACGATCTCGTTCAGTACTTCCTGGCGTACCTCGGCACCGTAATGTTGACGAACGACTTTTGGCGGCACCTTACCAGGCCTAAATCCCTTGAGCTTCGCCTTGCGCCCGACTGACAACAGCCGGGTATCGACCTCTTTTTCAATGCGTGCAGCCGGGATAGTGACCGTCATACGTCTTTCCAGCCCTTCGAGGGCCTCAACAGATACCTGCAAATCCGCCATTTTTCCAATATTCCATCATCTTGGTTGCACAACCCGGAACCTGTCCGGATGACCTGAAAAGTGGTGCGAAAGGAGAGACTCGAACTCTCACGGGTTACCCCACTGGCACCTAAAGCCAGCGCGTCTACCAATTCCGCCACTTTCGCCGTTACTGTAAATCGCGCACATTATAAAGAACCCCTGCCAATACGGATACGCACCGTTTTCATCCTGACCCGCATCCCGTCGAGACAGCCGGAACTTCAGCCACTCCCGTTTAAATCCGGCAAACATAAAAAATTGATTATATTGTTTTTTTATAACAAAGGCTTACTTGATATTTATTAAAATACCCTGAAGTCATGAACTCGCCATGGACCAGTGAAAAGTCGAGGCACAATTCTTAACTCATTACTGCAACCTGCGGATTACCCGTATTGCCCCCACTACTCCGCTTGGCTACAAAGTTAAAATTACAATTAACCGGAGATCAAATAATGAAGGTGACTATTATCCAGCGCATCCATACGCTGGCGCTTGTCTGCATGCTCTGCTCAACACTGGCAATTGCCGCTCCAGGCGGACCCGAAGACACCATCATCGCATTCAACGCTGCATTTATGGCCAAAGACAAAGAGGCCGCGATTGCGACGCTGGCCCAAGGCGGTGCACAATTCACCCTCAGGTCTCAGCATGAGGACGCCCCGCCTGACTCACTGCAGTCCGAAATTGCCGGCTACTGGACGCTGATCGCACCGGTGTTGTTCGCCTCAACAAGCTCCTACCAGCGTGAGGTCGAAATACTCGCTGCCCGGGCAGACGGCGATGTAGCGACGGTCTGGACAAATACCCGGACCACATCAACTCGCCTCGGCTCAGCTGAGGCGGACCTCAACGCATTTACTGAAGTGTATTTACTGATCAAGACGCCCGATGGCTGGAAAATCGCCGCCATCGCCGACAACCGGCAGGCAACAAAACTCGCTGAAGGCTGATTATAGAGATTCAGGGGGCTGACCGCGGTTCATTGGTTGTTGGGGTTTTCCCTGATCGGTATTTTGTGTCCGTATACCCTTCCAAAACGCCGCTAAAGCGGCTTTAAGGTTTTGGAAGGGTATACGGACACAAAAT